>DATJYI010000250.1:0-13316 GCA_035499635.1 Nitrospiria bacterium
CTTTTGAAGAATGGTCCGGGATGCGTTCAGCACCTCTTCTTTCAAATCAAAAGTCTGATCGTGGGCAATGTCATCGACCTGGAAATGCCCCTCCACGACGATAATATCCGGTTCATATCCCTTGACATAAAAGGTCACCTCCTGGTGTTCAATGACCTGGGTCAAGTGTGTAATCTGTTTTTGCGAGGGGACGATCCCCACATATTTGGGAGCGCTCCGGCCTTCCTTCCCTTCCTCTTGGGATTTTCCCCCGAGAGATTGTCGTAACTCGCCCAGCAGGATCGTGATGACTTTGCCCGGAGTTGGCACAGGGCACCTCCTTGCATGCTATTCGAGATGACAGGAATTTGCCTTTGGGTCGGCGGAATAATCCGAATAATCCGGAATAATCCGGGTCAGAGAACAGTTTTCTGTATTATAACACCTCGGCCGTCCTGCTCACTTGTCACATCATTTGACGCGTCAAACGAGACCGGCCGGCCGAGTAGAAGAACTCCCCGGGCTGGATTCGAACCAGCGGCCAATCGGTTACGAGTCGCCCCAATCTTACGATCGGGCTCGGACTATCTCATCATCCTCAGACCATGGCCTGGTCGGATGTCGGGCGCTATGGGGCGTATCGGTTGAGGTCCTCATCCCCTAGTCTCTGCACGTTCCCGCCTACCGCATCCTCTTCGGCGGGCTTCGCTCAGGATTACCCTCGCTGAAGGGCTTCCCTGAATTCACCCGATTTTTCAACAGCGGTTTCCCGCTGAAGCTGCAAGTCTGTGTGGACTTCACGATAGCAGTTTGCGCAGAGAAGAACACATTTGTCGAGTTCTTCCTGGACCCGCTTCCAGCTTCTTGAATGTCCTCTGCTGGAAATGCCAAAGTCCTTCTTCGAACAGTCGCGGTGATGAAATTCCAATGCCTCATCGCATCGATCGTAGCCGCATCGACTACATCGACCGCCCAAGTATTCGATCGCCATCTGCCGGATCTTCTTTCGCCGCTTTTTCACGGCACCGATCAGATACAACCGACGATCAGCGTAGACTCTCCGCTCTGCCATCGTGGGTCCGCTCCTTACAGCCGATTGCTCTGCCACTGAGCTACCGGGGAAACTATTGCGCTTACAAAGAACAACAAACTGACGCTACCTTACCACAACAAAACGCCCTCCGTCGAGCCCGACGGAGGGCATCCTCCCTCATCTGGTTCAGGGATTACGGCACTCCATACCCCTCGAATCCCGACGCCCCTTCGTCCAGAAAATCCTCATCGATCTCGCCGCCGTCGCGGCCGCCCGCCTTGCCGACCTCCTTGGCGTAGAAGTGGGCCCATTCCAGATAAATCGAGCTGCTGTCCTTCATTGCCCGGGCACCCTCGGAGAGCCGTTTGATCTCGGCCGCGTCGACCCCCTTCGCCTCGAGCGCCTCCAACCTGGCTTGAAACTGCCGGCTCAAGACGTCCATCGCCTCCTGCACGCGCGCCAATGATTGCCGCAGTTCGTCATCGCTCATTGCCGACTCCTTCTCCGGGAATAAAAAACCCCACGCGGGCGCGCGGGGTGTGTATTCGGCCGCACCGGCCGGTCGGTCATCCCTGATAAGCCTGGCCCAGGGCGGCCGTTTCCGCCTTATCCTTACCCAGCAGGAGCTCGCCGGTGGCGCCGTCAACCGGAGACATTTCGATTGCGTTATGCTTGGCGGCGTTGCAAACGACCACGCAGAGCTCGCAGCCCTTGCACCGGTTCGTGACCACGTAGGCCTTCATTTTCTTGGTATCGAGCCTGATGCAGTCGGCCTCCGGGCAGTACATGATGCAGAGCCGGCAGCCTTTCTCGGCCACACACTTTTCGTCATGAACATACGCAACGTTATACATAACCCGTAACGGTCCTCTCTCAGTCTAATGAGCCGCTTGGCAAATCAGGCCACTGCGGCCAGATTTTGGCTTTCCGCCCACGCGGAGGCCAGGTCATACGACTTCAAAATCGTATCCAAATTTTTCTTCAGGAGCTGCTCTTTCTTGGCAAATTTCTTCTTGATCGCTTCGTCAAGGGTCGCGGTGCCGCCCGAGGCGACATATTTTTTGCCGAACCGATCCTGGAGCGCCTTGTCCAGCGCGTCCTTCGAGACCACCTTGGTGATGCCGGAGACCGCGCCGATCAATGCCATATTGGAGGAGAGTTCCGTCCCCGCCACCTCCAGCGCAATGTGGGTGGCGTCGAACGTGTAGACCGACACATTGTCGTTGGCAAGGGTCTCTTTATCCTCCGCAGAGAGCAGATCCGCGTTCGAGTTGATAATCAGGATGCCGTTTTTCTTGATGCCCGAATAGAAGGGGGCGGTATAACTCTTCTGCATCGTGATCACCTGGGGATGGAAGATCACGATGACGTCGGGATAAACCAGCTCGCCCCGGTCATAGATCCGCTCCATGCCGATCCGGCAATAACTTTCCGCCGGCGCCATCCGCTTCTCAGCGCCGAAGAAGGGGTTGGAGATGGAGAACTTGCCGTCCTTGTTCGCCGCCATTGCCATGACGTGGGCGGAGGTGACCACCCCCTGCCCTCCAAGGCCGGACATCCTGATATTGATCCGCTTCTTCTGCATGTCAGCTCCCGGCAGGACTGCTGAAAAAGTCCCTCCAGCCTTGCACCTGCCTGCCGGCAGGCGGGTCTGGAGCTTTTTGAGCAGTCTGCATGCTCTAAGTGCTCAACCCTCCGGGCTTTCCGCGTCCGTTACGACGCGGGCAGCGCCGCCTTTTGCGCCTCTTTCTGCTTGGCGGTCAGATCCGCCAGATATTTCTTCGCCTCGTCCGAGACGTACTCTTTATAGGCAAACCGCTCACTCGGCCGCTCGGAGTCCCGCATCTCCTGCAACCCCTCCATGCTGTTCTTGCCGATCTCCAAAATACAGGGGGTGTAGAGCTGCAGATAGGTTGGACCGATCTCCCGGGCGATATAGATCGCGTTCTTGATGACCCGCTCCACCAACGCCGCCTTGCTCACGGTGCACTGCACCACGTAGTGGCAGCCCGATTCGCGCGCGATCTCCGGCAGGCGGACCTTCTCGAACTTCTTGCCGACCGGAGCCATCTTGGCTACGAACCCCTTCTGCATCAGGCCGCTTTCCTGGCCGCCGGTATTGGCGTACAATTCGTTGTCAAAACAGATCGTCGTAAACTTCTCCTGCCTGAACCATGCCTGCAGCGTCATGTCCAGGCCGATGTCGACCGTGGCGCCGTCGCCGGCGAGCACGACCACATCCTTGACCTGGCCGGGGAAGCGCACGCTCAACGCCCGCTTGAGTCCCGTTGCAATGGCGTTCTGGTTGCCGAAGAGCGAGTGGATATTGTGCACCGCCACCATGGGGAAGACCAGGCTGGTGCAGCCGGTCGAGCCGACCATGACGGTGTCCTCGGGATTCGGGAGCGAGGCCAGGATGTACCGGAACGCGATCGACTCCGGGCAGCCTGCGCAGAGCGAATGCTCCTCGATCAGCTCCTTGTGGACGCCGATGTCCTTCCACCCCCGGTTCGGATTGCCATAGGTGGCATCCTCGACCAGGTCCTGATACTCCGGCGGCATGATGTCGTAAAACTCTTTGCAGATTTTAATCTTCTCTTTGCTCACAGGGCTTGCTCCTTCCTGATGGCGTCGCGTCCGTTGCGCTCAACTGCCCCGACTGGCCAGGACCGATACATACTTGCCCTTGCTCATTACCCGCTGCACTTCCTCGACGATCACTTCCGGCGGCATCGTCATTCCGCCCGCCACGTGGGGGCCCGCGATCACCCGATGATTGTCGGGAATCGTCGCGCGCACCTCACGGGCCAGCCAGCCGGCGACATTGAACTCCGGCACCAGAATATGCTTCGCATGCTTGGTCGCTTCACGGATCTCCTCGTGGGGGAAGGGTCGGAGGCTCTTGACCTTGACCAGGCCGACGTTGATCCCTTCGTCGGCCAACAGACGGATCGCCTCGCGGCTCTGCGAGACGGCCGTCCCGGAGCCGAGCAACAGAATCTCGTTCTCGATATTCTCCGTGTCGATCAACCCGCCCAGCATCTGATGCACATGCTTCCGCGACCGTTCGCAGGCGGCGCGCACCTCAAGTTGCCACGACGCATGGGTCATGTAGCTGATGTAGTTCGATTTCATGATGAACGGATCGCGCATCATCCGGACCGGCGGCACCTCCATATCCATGCAGACGACCGGCGAGCGATAGGGGTTGTACGGCGTCAGGCACTGGTCGGCCGGCGTCAGCATCACCGTGTCCTTCGTATGGGTGACGAAGAAGCCGTCGCAGCAGAGCGCCAGGGGCAGATGCACCTCAGGCTGCTCGCTCACGAGATAGCCCTTGAGGATCCAGTCAAAGATTTCCTGGGCGGTCTCGGCGTGCCAGACCAGCATGCCCGTCTCAAGCAGGAAATACATCTCGAGATTGTCGGGCTGGATACTCAGGGGGGAATTGACGCCCCGGCAGGTGACGATCACCTGGATCGGCAGCCGGGAGCCGGCCCACATCGGAAAATTCTCGAAGGCGCGCAGCGTGCCGGGACCGGCGGTCGTTGTGAAGACTCGCGCGCCGCCGAAGGCCGCACCCGCGCACTGCGACATCACGGCGAATTCACTTTCGCCCCGCATGTAATCGCCGATGTATCCCTCGGCAAACAGCTCGCCGATCAGGGCCGCGGCTTCGCTTTGCGGCGTGATGGGGTAGGCCACCATCGAATCAACGCTCGCGCGCCGGACCGCCTCCTTGATCACCTCGCTGCCCGTCAGGAACGCCGCGGTCCGCCCGGCGTCGGAAAATAAGGTCTTCGGATCGGTATAAGTCTGTCCGACCTTGTTCTTCTGTCCGATCATATTGGGTCCGTGAGCCATGGCTGCCTCTCCTTCAACCGGCCGCGTGGCCGTCTCCGGCCACGACGCCGTTGGACGATCGTTTAAAGCTGAATTGGGTGAAGGGCAACCCCTGGCTCTTCACGCCGCCGGCCTTCAGTGTTTTCACCTTCTCCACCAGTTTCCACAAGGTCTCGGGCGACAGATCACGCAGGGAACACATCGCATCCTCGTGACCGGCCTGGGCGCAGAGCGCAATGGTGTAGCAATTGGTCCCGCCCCGGATGATCTTGAGCGACAGGTTGGCCTGATGGCAATGGACGCCGACAAAAATGCAGACGTCCTCCTTGTTATGCCAGATCGTCAGATTCGGATGGTTCGGATTGATTTCGACCGCGGGATTGATCTTCGGATATTTCGGCCGGTAATCAGCCATCGGGATGATGCGCGCCGGGACGGCGTCGGCCAGCGCCTTGATGGCGGTCGCCTTCTTGGCCGCCGTCTCGTTCCAGTGCCAGAGGACGAGCGGCCCGGGGTGGATCGTCGGCACCTTGGCGCCGAGGAGCTTGCGGGCAATGTGCTCCAGCGCTTCATCCTCCGGAACGATTCGCCCCTCGATATGGGCGAAACCCGGATCCGGCAGCACTACCCCTTTCATCGCGGCGGCCGGTGGCAAAAATGCCTCCGGTCCAGGCAGGACCCGATAAGCTTCTTCTTTCATCCCGTGAGACACCACGCCCCCCTTGCCTTGCGATACTGAATTACCATCCAATGCCTATTCTATTGTAATGTCATGTAGATAGGAAGGAAAACCCTAGCTAAGAAATTGATCTTCAGTATAACAACCAGCTTCAAGGACTGTCAAGGAAAAATGCGAAGATATTCTGAAAAAAATCGCCCAAGAAATGCGTTATACGATCCGTCGCCCCTGCAGCGCACGAATCATGGTCGCTTCATCGGTAAACTCCAAATCCACTCCCACCGGCACACCGCACGCTATCCGAGTGATCTTGACTCCCACAGACTTCAGTTGTTCGGCGAGATAGAGCGCTGTCGTTTCCCCTTCCATGGTAGGATTGGTGGCTAAAATAACCTCTTCAATCCCACCTTGTTTAACACGTTCCAGTAATTCTGCGGCTTTGATCTGCGAAGGGTTTACACCATCCAATGGGGAAATTGCTCCCTGCAGCACATGATATAATCCTTTATATTCTCCTGTTTTTTCAATTACTTGTATAACATTAGGCTCTTCCACAACCATGATCCGGCTCCGATCTCGTCTTGGCTGCTGACAAATGACGCACATAATGCCTGAAGGAGAGAGTTCGGCAAGATTATGGCAGTGTGGACAGAAACCCAGCCGCTCACGAACGGCGGTGATGGCATCTGCCAACCGACGGCCGACATCAGGTGACTGCTTGACCAGATAGAAGGCGTACCGTTGAGCCGTCTTCGGACCCACACCAGGTAATTGGCAAAAGGCATCGACCAATTGGGCAAAAACACCCTTCGTTCCAACGCCCCAGGTTCCGTCGGCGCCGCCGGTGGATTGATCGTGACCGTTTAGGCCCATGGGGTCAACCCCGGAGGCAGCGGCAAACCGCCGGCCACCTCCTTCATGGCATCAGCCGCCATCGCCCGAGCTTGACGCAATCCTTCATTGACGGCTGATCGTATCAATTCCTGCAGCACGGTGGGATCGGCCCCTGCCAGTATCGCCGGATCGATCCGGATCGACACCACTTCCTGATGACCGTTGACCACCACGGAGACCATGCCGCCGCCAGCCGAGGCTTCGACGGTGCGCCGGCCCAGCGCCTCGCGCGCTTGGTCCAGCCGCTCTTGCAGCGACTGCGCCTGCTTCATCATGTCGGCAAGCAGTTTGGGATTGAACATTACGGCGACGCTCCCTGTTGGTCCTCACTTGACGAGGATGCCGGCGTTGCCGGCCGACGGGGCGGCCGCACCTGTCCGGTGGCCGGCACAGGAGCCGCCGGCGTCGGCTGCGGCGGTGACACCACGCGGCCGCCGAACAGATCCAGCGCCGACTCCACCAAGGGTTCAAGCGGGGGCACCACTCCGGCCGCTGACGGCACCGGAGCCGCCGCGCCCTGTAACGTGATCACTTTCAGGCGCAACGGCCGGCCGAACTGTCGCGCAATGAGCGTTTCCAGAAATTCCTTGTTGCTGGCCGTCTGGATTCGATCCGCCATCACGGCAGATGCGGCGGGACATCCGATCACCAAATCACGCCCCGTAATTTCCACCAGACCGAAATCCGCCAGATAGGTGGCCAGATAGGGCTTCTGTTGCTGGACCAGCTCCAGCAGAGCCGCCCACGCGATGGATGAATCCTGACCGACTGCCGACGGAGGAGTGGGCGTGGATGCTCTGGCCGAGACCGCCTGAGGAGCCGCACTCGTGTCATCAAGCGATTGACCCGCTTCAGGGGGGCGACTCGCCGCGGGCGCCGGCTGGGCCGGCGCGGCCGGACGGGCAACCCCGTCGTCGGACGTCCTTTCATCTGCCGAGTCATCCGCCGAGTCATCCGCCGTGTCTGGGCGTCGATCGGACCGCCGGGCGGGACTGCGAGGCGCCGCCGACTGCGTCATCGGTGGAGCGTCAAGGGTACCGCCAAGCCGCCGTTCGAGTTCCGAGACCTTGTGCAGCAGCGAGCCAAACGATTCCAGCGCCGGCAATTGTGTCGAGCGCACCACGCCCATTTCGATCGCGAAGAGCGGATCGAGACTGCCTTTCAACTCCTCCGCCACCCGGCCCCAGAGCAGAAAGAGACGCTGCAACTCTTCCGCCGAGAAACGGCCGGAAAGCTGCTCCACCGCCTTGCGCTCCTCCTCGGGGAGATCGAGCAGGGCCTGGCCCTCGCCGGGGGACGCCGTTCCACACACCCTGGCCACGGCCAGATGGCGGAGCCATTCCAGCACCATGCCGCACAATTGACGCAGATCCTGCCCCTGCCGGCTCAATGACCGGATGACCGCAAGGGCGCCGCTTCCATCTCGGCGGGCCAGCGCGTCAAACAATTCCGCCATCTGGCGGCGGTCGATCACGCCCAGCAACTGCCGCAAGTCTTCCTCTGTGATTGAGGGTCCCCCGAAGGCGACGGCCTGATCAAGCAGGCTCAGGGCGTCGCGCAAACTTCCGTCGGCCGCCTGGGCGATCAGACCCAGGCTGACCGGGGAGAGGGCGAATCCTTCCCGCTGCGCGATCAGCTCCAAGCGGGAGACGATCTCGAGCCGGCTGAGCCGGCGGAACAAAAACTGCTGGCAGCGGGACTGGATCGTGGCCGGCACCTTGTGCAGTTCCGTCGTGGCAAAGATGAAGACGACGTGCGGCGGCGGTTCCTCCAGCGTTTTCAAGAGCGCGTTGAAGGCCTCGTTGGTCAGCATGTGCACTTCATCGATGATGTACACCCGGCGGCGGCCCTTCAACGGCGCGTAGTTGATCCGCTCGCGCAGCTCCCGGATCTCATTGATGCCCCGGCTCGACGCGCCGTCGATCTCCATCACATCGGCGGCAATGCCCTGGGCGATTTCCCGACAGGACTCGCACTGGCCGCAGGCGGTCGGCGTCGGCGCCGTTGCCCCCTGGCAGTTGAGCGCCTTGGCCAGCAGGCGCGCCATGGTCGTCTTGCCCACGCCGCGGGGGCCGGCGAACAGATAGGCGTGGGCGATCCGGCCGGCGGTCAGCGCATTGCTGAGCGTGCGGGCCACATGCTCCTGCCCGACGACGTCGTCGAATTGTTGCGGACGCCATTTGCGGGCGAGGACGACGTAATTAGTCATGAGGCCTCACGCGCTCATAGAAGAGAGAAGGCGAGCATCATAACTCCTCGCTTCGCTCGGGTTTAGTGGTACCAACATCGGACATGACCCCTCACGTCCGTTCGGAGTAAAGGAGAAGACCAGGCGACCTGCGGCACCCGGGAGCCCATGCGTACCGTTGCTTCCTTCCGGACCTGGCGGGGTTCGGCACGGCCCCGTTGCACAGGGCCCGGTCTTCTCGAATGACACCATACAATACCGTCACGCTCATCCGCATTGTAAGAAAATCCCTCCCGATTTACAACCTGCGCCGAATCATCTCGGCGCAGATGGCGGAAGGGCCTCTCCGGCAGGCGTCCGTCGCGGAGGACTCTGAGATAGCCGGCTGAAGCGGGAGAATCGAACGGGGACGATGAATCAGGGAAGAGGTCCGCCGGTCTGAATAATGTACTCGCACAGTTTGATAAAATCGTGTGTCAGCCGATCGATATTGAGCGAAATGATTTTCCCCGGCCGCCCTTCGAGTTCCACTTCGGCGACATATTCGCCATTGAGATCTTGGTCCTGGCCCATGAGGTAGCCGCGGCTGGGATGAAATTGATGGACGATGCCATTCCGGTAGATCTCATAAAATCTCCGCACCCCCAACCGTTGGCTGAGCACGGGAAAGTGCTTTTGCAGGATGCTCAAGTACGTTTTTTTGTGCTTCTGCGGAATGATCGTATGGCTGGTGCTGGCAAATGCATCGATCCCGCACACGATAATGCACATGATCGCCACATAGCGTTCCTGCTGATGGCAGAGCTGAACTGACTTTCTCAGCTCTTCTGCAAGGGTTCGCCGATCTCCCAGGTTGACAAATTCTTGCTGTGGAATTGTCTTGGGCGACTTCGAGAGGGCAGCCGATTTTGCATGACCGCCCGTCTCGCCTTGTTTAATTCGAGCTCCTAAGGACAGATCAAACGAGGAGTGTTTCCTTGGCGGGGCCTTGTCCATGTGAACGCTCTTTTGCATATATTGTACTCCGCATGCGCTCACAACCCAAGGGGTTTTTCTGATGGGCTGTACGGCCCTATCTCGGGGGGTAACACCCCACCGATATAAATTTGTGTCACATGATGGGGACTATTGATGAATCCCACAGGGATTATCGCTCGACCGCAAAGAGTTTTTTTATATACTCGCACTCCCACAGAACGGCTGCGCTCGCTTGGCGGGCTCGGCCTCACGGCCTCACATCCCTAGGGTGAGGCATCGTCCGCCCACCTTACCGTCTTCACAGAACCCATCTCACCAATGAGAGGGAGGGACTGTTCGCCTCTCGGCTCGCATCCCCAAGGTGGAAGGCCAGCCGCCCAAAGGGCACCCGCTGGCCTTCATTGTTGTGATACCTCTCCGTGGGAGCTCTGCACAGAAAGCTTCCACGGAGAGGGAGGGATTCGAACCCTCGAGAGGCTTTCACCCCTACACGCTTTCCAGGCGTGCCAGTTCAGCCGCTCCTGCACCTCTCCCTATACGCCCTTTTTGATACCCCGTTTTCTATATTCTGTATTGGCCCACAGATCTGAGGCAAACCATCTTTTTAGTCATCTTTACGGCGAGAGGGACCTGTTGACGAATCCCACAGGGCTTCGTCGCCCGAGCGGAAGAAGCTATTTTACCCGCTCGCCCAGCCACAGAACGGCTGCGCTCGCTTGGCGGGCTCGCCTCTCGGCTCGCAATCCTACAGGAGATGCGCGGTCCGCCCAGCAGGGCACCTCCTATTACTCAATGTATACGGCGAGAGGGATTTATTCGCCTCTCGGCTCATAATCCTATCGGTGATGTGCGAGCCGCCCCACAGGCGCTTAATCTACCCAACGTATACGGCGAGAGGGATCTGCTCGCCTCTCGGCTCGCAATCCTATAGGAGATGCGCGGTCCGCCCAGCATGGGCACCCGACCGCGCATATTATCTGTATCTCTCTCCGTGGAAGCTCTCAACCCCAAGAGCTTCCACGGAGAGAGAGGGATTTGAACCCCCGGTGGAGTTACCCCCACACCTGCTTTCGAGGCAGGCGCCTTCAGCCGCTCGGCCATCTCTCCCTTCCAAGCTTGCTGAGCGCTGCGGAGCAGCGATAAGCTTTTCTTTGCCCATCCTGACCACGCCCAGCTTACACCCGACACCCCTTGAAAAAGTCCTTCAGAACCGTCTGGCACTCCTCCGCCGACACACCCCGAACGACGTCGATCCAATGGTTGAATCTCGACTCGCGAACCAGATCCATCACCGAGCCGCAGGCGCCGGCTTTGGGATCGTCGCAGCCGTAGACCAGCCGGTCCACGCGGGCCAGCACCAACGCACCGGCGCACATGGCGCACGGCTCCAGTGTGACGTAGAGCGTGCAGCCCGTCAACCGCCATCGTCCCAATCCGGCCGCCGCCCGTTGCAAGGCGATCAGCTCCGCATGCGCGGTCGGATCCTTGTCGCATTCCCGTCGATTGTGCGCCTGCGCAATCACCGCGCCGTCATGCACGACCACGGCGCCGATCGGCACGTCCCCATGAGTCAAAGCCTCCCTCGCCTGAACGAGGGCCAGCGCCATCATCTCGTGGTCCATCGCCTGCACCATGGTCATGCCAAACCACACCGGGTCATAGAAAGTTCAGTGTATGGATTTCCGCAAATGATGTCAAGAAATGGCGCCCTTCCGCGTCATCGTGACGCGGTTGGCGCCGGGGAGGCAATACACGGCGGTGCGCCCCCTGCAGAGCGCCGGATCTTCCAGATCAATCCGCCACAATGATGTCGGGAATACTGTGTCGACGACGGAGATGTGGACCAGCGAGAGAATGCTGAGGGGACGGCCACCGCCAGGACAGACCGCCGATGAAGTGAGGACATGCGATGCCGTCTTACTGCTTCTGAACCGTTCTCCTCTCATAATGGGGACGAAAACTGTCGGTCACCGCATAGTCAAGTTGCTCGATGTACCGGCCATAGTCCTCGCCGGGATTGCTGATGCTGATCGTGCCGGGCAGATCGGCCTCCTTATGGAAGCCGGCCACATTCCATTGTCCATGGCGCGAATCAGTCCAGATCGTCGCCCCGGTTTCCGTGTCCCAATGTTTTGAGACCAGCGAAATGTTCACCGCCGCCGCCACGTTAAGAGAGGTCAGATTCCCCCCGATGCTCACCGATGGTTTCACATCGGAGATCTCATAGACGCCCGTGAAAATTGAGCCGACGCCGTATTTCTTGCCAATGGCCTTGAGTGCGTCCAAATCCAGCCGTTCGCGACCGACCGCGTGGAGCACTTGCGGTTCCGGCCCCAACTCAAGAAAGCGCACCTGCGGTTGAGCCCCCTGGATATAGCTCATGAACTTTTGTGTGGCCAGTTGATTGAGTGCGTCATTGGCGTTGGGGGAAGTGGAGGAAAACTCCACAATGCCAATGGTCTGAAAGGGTTGCAGATCGATACGGGGAGGGATTTCAACCACAATCGTCTGCGCGCATCCCGCCGCCCACACATAGATTGCCGCCAATCCCAGACCGACCAGGGAGGCCGAAAGTAACTGACGCTTCATGAATTCATTCCTTTCGTAGAGTGGAGAACGGTTGTCCGGCCCTTAAGTATAGCCGCGAGTGTCGAATCCCGCAAAAAGACGGTGATCCTCCACGTGGGCCATATAAGAGACGGATGACGAGTTTGATCGAGAATAAACGGGAAAGCGGGAACAATCTAATGCTTGTAGTTCCCGCTGTGCCTTGCCGATACGCGAACCATCAACATCTGAAGCTGAACGGGGAAATTAATACTGATGCCATCATGGCAGGTGCAGGCTCTATGGACCTTTTTTTACAAACTCAACCGTCCAGTTACAGGATGCTCGCAAATCACCGAACTGACCACGTAATAGAAACAATAGTGCAACTCGGGTTGGGACATAGTCTTTAATCAGGTAATACCCCGGCTTCACCTTGACATCATCGAACGGTTGATCCAAGTCCCAATCAGGATGGATTTCAGCCTTATAATCGTTGACGGATAGTATGCCTGAATAGGTCTTGCCGCTCCGGTAACGGAGGGGAACCATAAAGATGCCGAACACCTCATGCCGGCCTAACCACGGCTGGATCACGATCTTGGTGGCAGAAAATGTTTGAGCGGTCGTTGTCGCTTCATTCATGCAGTCATGAGTTGGTGGTTTGTTCATCAACCAGATGACAATGCCGACCAAGATAAGCAATGCAGATGCTGATCCGATGCCCGTAATCCATTGAAAACGCCAGCGCTTCATGAACAGCTATGCGGAACTGTTGCGGGGGGAGGATTTATAAGGACCCGAATGGCGTTTTACTCAACATGCGCCCAGAGGGATTTGCTTGCCCCGAGGCGCAGCCGAGGGGACCATGCCATCGCCGCTGGCGAAAGGTGGATGACTCCGCAGGCCTCCGCTCATGACAAATCCCGCCGTCCAATAAATAACATGCGCCCAGAGGGATTTGAACATGCCATCGCCGCAGGCGAAAGATGAAGACGCCGTAGGCCTCCGCTCATGGCAAATCCCGCCGTGCAATGAATAACATGCGCCCAGAGGGATTTGAACCCCCGACCTCTTGATTCGTAGTCAAGCGCTCTATCCAACTGAGCTATGGGCGCATCGAGAAATAATTCGAACTACAGGCTCCGAGAACACCATGGGTCTCATGCGGCCAA
>DATJYI010000251.1:0-4728 GCA_035499635.1 Nitrospiria bacterium
TTGAGCGCCGTCAGGGCGTACTCCCCCTTCCCCTTGTAATTGGTATCGAGGAATCCGGTCGCGCCGGGGACGGCGATCAGTTCAAATCCCGCATAAATCCCCAACCCCTTCATCAGATCGACCGCCGCGATCATGGCGCCAGACAGACCGAACCGCTCCCTGAACTTCGGCATTGACGGCGCCTTCCCCTGTCCCCAAAACCAGATCGCGTTGGCCGGCAGGTGGCCCTCCTTGCTCCGCTCGGCGTTGAGCGGGTGATCGGCCAGCACCTCCAGCGCGCCCTCCATGATCTCCCGGAGCAGATCGCTGCCGTCGCCCTTGGGCAGATGGTCGAACACGGCTTTGCCGCTGATATCGTGTGGCGGCGTGCACTTCATCTGCGCTTTGCCGCCGATCCAGACCATTAAGTGGCGGTAGCTCACGCCGGGGTAGAACTGTATCGTCTCATTCCCGATCTGGTCGTTCAGGTCGCGGATCAGCACTTGCGCCTCTTCGGTCGTCACGTGGCCCGCGCTGTAATCCTCCATCACCAGTTTGTGATTGAATCGCCGGATGTCGGCGGTCTTCTGGCCTTGGCTGAGCGTGACGAGATTGCAGCGGAAGGCGACATCGTCCTTGCCCAGCATCACGCCGATGCTCGCCGCCTCAAGCGGCGAGCGGCCCGTATAGTACTTCTTTGGATCGTAACCGAGGATGCCCATCTGCGTGACATCGCTGCCCGGCGGATACCCGTCCGGCGTCGTCCGGACCAGGCCCAGCTCGCCGCGCCTCGCCAGCTCGTCCATATGGGGCGTCTTGGCCGATTGCAGCGGTGTGCGGCCGCCCAGCTCCGGAATCGGTTCATCCGACATCCCGTCTCCAACAATAATGACGTATTTCATACCCGTCTCCGTTGACCCGTTACGGTTAATAACCCAGCACCTTGGCGACGTCATCGAACGTCGCCTCCACCGTCACCGGTTTTTGCGACACGGACATCGCCACGTCGATATCCTTGAGTCCGTGGCCGGTCAACGTGCAGACCGCCACGTCACCCGCCGTCAGCCGCCCCTTCTTGTTCATTTTGATGACGCCCGCCACCGCCGCCGCGGAGGCCGGCTCGCAGAAGACCCCCTCCAGTTGCGCGACCATGCGGTAGGCTTCCAGAATCTCGTCATCACTGACCAGATCGATCTCGCCGCCCGACTCTTTCGCCGCCCGCACGGCCGGCTGCCAGCTGGCCGGGTTGCCGATCCGGATGGCCGAGGCGATCGTCTGCGGCTTTTCAACCACGTGCCCAAGCACGATGGGCGCCGCGCCGGCCGCCTGGAATCCCATCATCGCCGGCGTGCGGTCGATCAGCCCCTGCTTCGCGTACTCGCCGTATCCCCGCCAATAAGCGGTGATGTTGCCGGCGTTGCCGACCGGCAGCACGTGATAGGTCGGCGCGGTGCCGAGCTGGTCGCAGATTTCAAATGCCGCCGTTTTCTGTCCTTCAAGCCGGAAGGGATTGATCGAATTGACCACCGTCACCGGGTAGCGCTCGGTGACCTGTTTGACCACCGTCAGCGCCTCGTCGAAATTTCCCTTGACTTGAATGACCGTTGCCTTGTGAATCATCGCCTGGCCGAGTTTGCCCACTGCAATTTTGCCCTCGGGAATGAGCACGTAAACGCGCAGACCGGCCCGCGCACCGTAGGCCGCCGCGGAGGCGGAGGTGTTGCCCGTCGACGCGCAGATGACCGCCTTCGAACCCTCCTCCACCGCCTTGGAAATGGCCAGGGTCATGCCCCGGTCTTTGAACGATCCGGTCGGATTGGCCCCCTCGTATTTCACATAGAGCTCGATGCGTGGATTGATCGCCTCGGTCAGCCGCCGACAGCGGATGAGCGGGGTGTTCCCTTCCATCAACGAGATCACGGGGGTCCGCTCGGTGACCGGCAGAAATTCGCGGTACCGCTCGATCACGCCGGAACGCCGTCGCTCAGGCCGGATCGGCATCGTCGTGCTCCTTCCCTTCGATCCGTATGAGCACCGTCCGGCCCGCCACGTCCCGGCCGGCGTCAATCTCGGCGAGCGCCCCTCGCACCGCCTGCTCCTGCGCCCGGTGCGTCTGCATGATCAACGGCACCGCTTCACCCAGTGCCCGTGATTTCTGGATTACCGACGCGATGCTGATCCCATACCGGCCCAGCACGCCCGCAATCTTCGACAACACGCCGGGCCGGTCGAAGGCTTGAAACCGCAGGTAATAGACACTCTCGATCTCCGCCATGGGACGTACCCGCAGCGAATGGCGGGCGTCGGGCCGGAAGCCGGTCGGCGCCACGCGCCCCACGGCGCTCCGCAGGAGATTGCGTCCGATATCGATCAGGTCGCTGACAACCGCGCTGGCCGTGGGCAATTGGCCGGCGCCCTTGCCGGAGAACAGCGTCTCACCCACCGCGTCGCCGATGACGAAGATCGCGTTGTCCACCCCCTCCACATCGGCGATCAACTCATCCGACGGCACCATCGTGGGGTGTACCCGCAGCTCCAGCGCCGGCCGGTCCTCCCGACCATGGACCATCTTGGCAATGGCCAGCAGTTTTACGCGATAGCCGAGCTCTCGCGCATAGGCGATGTCGACCGCGTCGAGGCCTCGGATTCCCTCCGTGTGAATGTCTTTCACATCGACCGGCGTGCCGAAGGCGAGCGTCGCCAGGATCGCCAGTTTGTGGGCTGAATCGATGCCATCGATATCGAAGGTGGGATCGGCTTCGGCGTACCCGGCCCGTTGCGCCTGCGACAACGCCTCGTCAAACCCGGCGCCCGACTGGGTCATCTGGGTCAGAATATAATTGGAGGTGCCGTTGATGATGCCCGAGAATTCTTCGATGCGGTTGGCGGCCAGCCCCTCCTTTAACGCCCGGAGAATCGGGATCCCGCCGCCGACGCTCGCCTCGAAACCGATTTCAACCCCGTGCCGGTCGGCCGCCTCGAACAGCCGCTCGCCGGCCGTCGCCAGCAGCGCCTTATTCGCCGTGACCACGCACTTGCCCCGGCGCATCGCCTCGATCAAAAAGCGCTCGGCCGGGTCGTAGCCGCCGATCAACTCGACGATCACGTCGATTGAGTCGTCGGCGATGAGTTCCTCCGCCCGCGTGGTGAACAGTTCCGGCGCCAGTTCCAGCGCCTTGGCCCGCGACGCCTCCCGGTCGGCCGCCTTGACCAGGCGCAGCGGCACGCCCAGACGGCGGCTGATCAGCTCGCCATTCGCGCGCAGCACCCGCACCACGCCGCCGCCGACCGTCCCGAGACCGATCAGCCCGACGCGGATCTCGTCTTTTTTTCCTTTCTCAGCCATCTCTCTTTTCACAATTCTCTGTTCTATCCGCTCGCACCGAACGCTCAATCAAACGGGGGAAGCGATGCGCATCGACTCGGCCATGGCCCATGGCCATGTCGCCGGCTCAAATTCCGCTTTCGCAGACTTTGCCTGCGAAGCTTCATTCACGCTCCTCCCTGACATGAATGTGTGGGGGCTGCCGCCCCCACACCTATCGGCGATGGGGGCCGTGCGGTGCTAGTTGCTCCTCCATGCCCCCATACCCCCGGGGCCCCAACGCCGGACGCTCATTACATGTTCAGCACCCGCTTGATCCCCTGCACCGCCTGGCGGGTCCGGTTCTCGTTCTCGACCAGCGCAAAGCGGACGTGATCATCGCCGTAATCGCCGAATCCGATGCCGGGCGAGACAGCCACCTTCGCTTCGGTCAACAGAAGCTTGGAGAATTCGAGCGACCCCATGTTCCGGAACCGGTCTGGGATCTTTGCCCAGACGAACATGGTGGCCAGCGGCTTCGCCACCGGCCAGCCGATCCGGTTCAACCCCGCGATCAGGACATCGCGTCGTTTGCGGTAGACGTCGACGATCTCCTTGACCGGCTCCTGGGGACCGTTGAGCGCGTGAATCGCGGCGATCTGAATCGGCTGAAAAATGCCGTAATCGAGATAGCTCTTGATTTTCGTCAGGGCGGCGATGACCTGGGCGTTGCCGACGCAGAAACCAACCCGCCAGCCGGGCATATTGTAGCTTTTCGACAGCGAGAAGAATTCCACGCCAATCTCCTTGGCGTCGGGGACCTGCAACAGACTCGGCGCCTCATAGCCATCGAAGACCAGATCGGCGTAGGCCAGATCGTGCACCACCAGCACCGAGTGTTCCTTGGCAAACGCGACGATTTCCTTGAAGAAGCTCAGATCAACCACCCGCGTCGTCGGATTGTGCGGAAAGCTGATGATGAGGATCTTCGGGCGGGGCAACGTCTGTTGATAGGCGGCCTTCAGATCGGCCAGAAAATCGCCTTCCTCCCTCAACGGCACGCTGCGGACTTCACCGCCGGTGATAATGACGCTGTAGGGATGGATCGGATAGGTCGGGTTCGGCGCCAGCACCACATCGCCCGGGCTGACCAACGCCAGCGCGAGATGGGCCAGCCCCTCCTTTGCGCCGATCGTGACGATCGCCTCCCGATCCGGATCGATCTTCACATCATAGCGGCGCCGATACCATTCCGTGATGGCCAGCCGGAGCTTGTAAATGCCCTTCGATGCGGAATACCGATGGTTGTGCGGCTTGCGCGCGGCCTCCACCAACTTTTCAATGATATGGGGGGGCGGCGGCTGATCGGGATTGCCCATCCCGAAATCAATGATATCTTCGCCGCGTCGCCGCGCCTCTTGCTTCATCCCCGTGACGATGCTGAA
>DATJYI010000252.1:0-5752 GCA_035499635.1 Nitrospiria bacterium
AGGAACGCTCACATCCAGTCGCGGCTTTAATCTCCTGGCCTCTTCGATCCGGATCACCTCGGGATGGCCTGCAATCGTTTCCAGCGCGTTTAGGGGAATGTCCACCGTCGCCACATCGCCCAGGATGGACCGCACCCGCACCCCGTAGGCCTCAAGCTCTTTCGGATTCCCCTTCACGCGGACGAACGCATCCACCATCGGCTCAGGATTGCCAGGGAAGGTCCTGAGATGAAGCCGTCGCCTTGCGGATTCGACCAGTTCCGTCCTGCCGCTGGTCACCATCCGGAGCCGGGGACTCAGTTTGTCGCGCATGCCCTGCGCCTTCGCTGACCCTGGCGTGACAAACAAGCCGACGAGCAATCCGAAGCAGAGCATCACGAGCGGACGTGTCATGGAGTCTCCCGCGGACTCAACCGCCTGGCCAGTTCAAGACGGTCGATATAATCCAACGCGGCCACCGCCGGTATGGACGACGCCGGCAGCGTGGCGCTGAGAATGATACCCGATTTCGAATGAATCGTCATGCCAAAGTGCTCGAGCTGGCGCTCCTGATCCGGGCCGATCACGGCCGTCGTGCGCACCAGCACGCTGACCGGTTGATCGGATGATCCACCGGCGCGCAGATCGTTCAATCGGCGAATCAGGGAAGGATCCAGTTTGTCTTGAAGAGATTGGGGAAGATCCGCGCCGGCCATTGAGGTGGAGTGGGTGCAGGCCAACACGGCCAGCGTGAAGCCGATCAACGGCGTTGACACCGGGAGTGAAAGATGGCGGGCTAACCAATCCTTCCGGCCACGAGTCATCGGTTCACATCGTGACAGGCCGATCCACTCGAACCGGCCATGACGATTATGGCGCGGACGCGCCGCCTCCGCCGCCCGTCACGGCGGCCTGGATCGCCCTGCGAAGCTCGCCGAGCGTCTTGGGCATCTCACCGCCGTCTTCGCCCGTTCTCGACGGGGCAAAATGGATGCCCTCCAGTCGGCGCACGACCCGCTCCTCCCCCGTTTTGGGATTGGTGCGGATCGTGAATTTGCCCTGCGCCCAGCCAACGATATTATAGCGTTTGGCGTCTCCGCCGGCGGGTGTCAGGAAGAGGACCGCCCGCTCCCCCTGTTCAAACGCGGCGCCTCCGACATTCAACTGTTCGCTGGTAAAACTGCTGAACAGGTCGACCTGCAGATCGCTCCCCGCTGCCGCCGTCCCTTTGAGCACCTCATCGGCCTGCAGCGACACGACCGTGACCAGCATGTTTTTGCCGCTGTCCCACTCGCTCTGCTGTCCCGTCATGTGGCAGACGCAGATGAGGGAGGCCCGGCTCACCAGCTCGGAGAGGCTAAAGCGCGCGATCGTCGGCGGAGCGTCCTTCCCCTTCGCCGCCAGACCGGCGTCCACGCTCAGCAGGACGATGGCCAGCGCGCCCATCATCGCCATTGCGGCCGGGTGAAACCGCAGGGCGGAACCGCGCGGCGCGATCATTCGCGCTAGGTGCCCTGTTCCCATGACGCGAGGTAGCGTTCCTGCTCCTTCGTCAGCTTATCGATGCCGACCCCCAACGCTTCCAGCTTCAGCCGGGCGATCCTGCGGTCGATCTCCGGCGGCACGGGGTAGACCTGCTTCGCCAGCTTGCCCTTTGACGTGGCCAGAAACTCGGCGGAGAGCGCCTGATTGGCAAAGCTCATGTCCATGACGGCTGAAGGGTGCCCCTCCGCCGAGGCGAGATTGATCAACCGGCCTTCGCCCAGCAGATAGATCCGCCGCCCGTCCGCCATCCGGTATTCATCGACATAATCCCGGACGGTCCGTTTGCCCCGGCTCATTTTCTCAAGGGCCGGTATGTCGATCTCGACGTTGAAATGGCCGGAGTTGCAGACAATCGCTCCGTCGCGCATGGCGTCGAAGTGCTCCTTGCGGATCACCTTGATGTCGCCCGTGACGGTCACGAAAAAATCACCCTGCGGCGCCGCGTCGGCCATTGGAGCGACCTCGAACCCGTCCATGACCGCCTCGAGCGCCTTGATCGGATCGATTTCGGTGACCAGGACCCTCGAGCCCAACCCGCGGGCCCGCATGGCGATCCCGCGGCCGCACCAGCCGTAGCCGCTGACGACCGTCACCGCGCCGGCCATGAGCCGGTTCGTGGCCCGGAGCATCCCGTCAATCGTGCTTTGTCCCGTCCCGTACCGGTTGTCGAAGAGGTGTTTCGTCTCGGCGTCGTTCACGGAGATGACGGGAAAGCGGAGCACCTTCTTCGCCGCCATGCTGCGCAGACGGATCACGCCCGTCGTCGTCTCCTCCGTGCCGCCGATTACGCCGCCCGCCAGCGCCTTCTGCTCGCCGTGCAGCACAGAGACCAGGTCGGCGCCGTCATCCATGGTGATCATCGGCCTGATCGACAGGGCTGACAGGATGTGCCGGTAATAGGTCTTGTGGTCCTCGCCTTTGATCGCAAAGACGGGCAGCTGGTGATGGGCGACCAGCGACGCCGCCACGTCATCCTGCGTGCTCAACGGATTGGAGGCGCACAACGCGACCTCCGCGCCGCCGGCCTTGAGCGTCAGCATCAGGCTGGCCGTCTCCGTCGTGACGTGCAGGCAGGCGGCGATCCGGACGCCCCTGAACGGCTGATCCTTTTTGAACTGCTTGCGGATCAGTCGGAGGACGGGCATTTCCTGCTCCGCCCATTCAATCCGCCCCGCCCCGCGATCCGCCAATCCAATGTTTTTGATATCGTAATCCACTCTCTCTCCCTTCAGCTGCACTCTTCTCTTGTTTTTTAATTTTCCTTGACGCCGGACCCTTGACCCTGTCTTATCCGCTCGCGCTCCGCACTCGCTCAGCTCGGGGGAGTGTGCTCAACTCCCCCGCACCCCCATCGCCGTACGCTTGCTCGTCTTCTTTAACCTTTACCCTGTTCTTTACACTCCCGCTTCTTTCTTGATCTTCCCGGCCAGATCGGTCTTTTCCCACGTGAACTCCGGTTCCTGCCGGCCGAAGTGGCCGTAGGCTGCGGTCTTTTTATAGATCGGACGACGCAGGTCAAGGTAATCGATGATCCCTTTCGGCGTCAGCGGGAAGAACTGCCGGACCAGCTCCAGGATCCGTTCCTGCGGGATGCGGCCCGTGTGGAAGGTGTCGACCAGAATGGAGACGGGTTCGGCCACGCCGATGGCGTACGCGACCTGCACCTCGCACCGGTCGGCGATGCCGGCCGCCACGAGATTTTTGGCGATGTAACGGCACATGTAGGAGGCCGACCGGTCGACCTTGGTCGGATCCTTGCCGGAAAACGCGCCGCCGCCGTGGCTGCCGACCCCGCCGTAGGTGTCGACGATGATCTTCCGGCCCGTGATGCCGGTGTCGCCCTGCGGCCCGCCGATGACGAAACGCCCCGTCGGATTGATGTGGTAGATGATGGACTCCTCGTCCAGCAGCGCGGGCGGGATGGTCGGCTTGATCACCTGATCGATGACGTCTTCGCGCAGCTCCTTGAGCGTGACATCCGGACTGTGCTGGGTCGAGATCACGATCGCCGTCACCCGGACCGGCTTGCTGTCGCGATATTCAACCGTGACCTGGGATTTCCCGTCGGGTCTGAGGTAGGGAAGGAGTCCCTGCTTCCGGAGATCCGTCAATCGCTTGGTCAGTTTGTGGGCCAGCAGAATCGGCGTCGGCATCAACTCGGGCGTTTCATTGGTGGCATAGCCGAACATGATCCCCTGGTCGCCGGCGCCTCCGGTGTCCACGCCCATCGCAATATCCGGCGACTGGCTGTGGATCGCCGTGAGGACCGAGCAGGTTTCGAAATCGAAACCATATTTGGCGCGCGTATAGCCGACGTCGCGGACCGTCCGTCTGACGATTTCGGGAATCTCGACGTAACAGCTCGTGGTGATCTCGCCGGCGACGAAGGCGAGCCCCGTGGTGACCAGCGTTTCGCAGGCCACCCGGCAATACTGGTCCTTCGCAATGATCTCATCCAAAATGGCATCGGAGATCTGATCGGCGATCTTATCGGGATGCCCCTCGGTCACCGATTCGGACGTAAACAGATAATTGACGCGACTCATGCCTGACCTCCCTTCCAGACGTGCTGCGCGCCGCGGAGCCAACGATCATTCATCCCGGATCCGTCCGACGCACCATCTCTATGATTGAAGCACTCCTCTTCCCGACCACACACGTACCGGGCATAAAAAAACCCCGCGCTTTAGCAGCACAGGGTCGCTCGTCATGGTTCGCTATTTCGACAGCTCGCCTGGCTCTTTAGCACTTTTTTAAGGTGGTTGCAATCCGCCAACAAATCAATCCACCGTAACCGAGGCGTACTCTATACCAGTGCTCCTTCTCCTGTCAAGCCGTCATGAGAACAATAATGCCCGGTTCTTCAGTCAGTGTGGCCGGGCGCTTGGCAACGTGCATCCAGCATGCGTATCGCTCGCAGCGGCCGGACTTCCCTGGTTCGTGTGCCACCCGGGGTTACACCACAAACGACAGGCCCGCGGCGTACCGGCCGGTCCCGCGCATGGGACGCGTCCACTGCACATACGCCAGTGTCGGCACCGAGACTTCCGGCTGGGACAGCGGCAGTGCGATGGACAGCAGCTGCTTCGGCGCCAGCCGTTCATCGGTGAGCAAGCAGATGCCGCCTTCGCTCACATTGTGCAGCTGACCCTGACCACTGATCGTACGAAGTGTCTGACCCCGTGACGGTACGGACCGCCGATAGGCGACTTCGCCCTGCCAAGGATAGCGGGTCTGCATTCGCCGGTTCTTGACATTCCGCATGGAGTGTTACTATACTCCTTTCGCCTATGCTTGGCAATGGCTTTCTTCGCATGACGCGCTCCATCATCCACGGCCCGGTTCGAACCACACCTGGCCATCCCGCGCAGCACGTTGCTCGATGACTGCAATGCCCGTCACCCGCGGCCGAAGACCGCTCCGAAAGCGGACCCTGCCCGGGTTGTTGCTCTTTAATCAGCAGGGTCAGATTCTCTCCGCCAACCCGGCGGCCGATGCGCTAGCGCCAGCCCGCGACCGGCGGCCGATCCTGCAGACCGTGCGGCAGGTATTGCAGACCAAGGTCGCCACCGCCCCTTGGGCGTCGACGGCGACGGACGCGCCGGTCGGTCCCCTCCACCAAACCGTGCTCCGGTCGGGGACGCGCACGCTCGGTTTGCAGGCATTCTGGATCAATTCCGGGACCAGGCATCACGCGCCGATGGTGGCGATCCTCATCGAACGAATCGCACCGATCCGGGCCGGGCTGATCGGCCTGGGAAAAGCGCAACGCAGCTTCGGCCTGTCACCCCGCGAAATGGACGTCGTGGAAGCGTTGCGCAACGGCATGAGCGACAAGGAGATCGCCTCCAGTCTGGGCATCGGCTTCGAGACCGTCCGCGATTATTTGAAGGCGATCCGCCGGAAACTCGGCGTGTCCACGCGCACGGCCATCATCAGCACCATCCTGTCCACATAGCGGGCCGTTGAAAAAGTCCATCCGCTGCGTTTACCTGAATCGAATGTGAGAGGAATGTTCGATTCTCGGTACTAGCTCGGCTCTCGGAAATCCTCACGTACCACCCAGTACGCTCCGGTTTCCTCGGAGCCTGCGGCCTTGCAGCTGGAGCTTTTTGACCGGCCTGCCCGAAGAACACGGCTTTCAACTCCATTTCAAACTACCGCCAACGGTTAATGCGGCTTGATGATTTTAAAGCTGACTTCGCTGTGGCAGAGCTCCTGGATCGCA
>DATJYI010000253.1:0-3078 GCA_035499635.1 Nitrospiria bacterium
CGCCCCATCTATCAGGTGGTCGACGCGGCCAAGTCGGTGGCGTCCGGCCAGCTGGTCGAGATGACGCCGCCGCAGGCGGGCGGCGAGATCGCCGACCTGGTCCAGAGCTTCAATGAAATGGTGGACCAGCTGCGGCAGAACAAGGCGCTCGAAGAGCGGCTGCGGCAGGCGGAGCATTTCTCCGCGATGGGCCATCTGGCGGCGGGTATCGCGCACGAGATCCGCAATCCGCTGAACATGATCAGCCTCGGCATCGATCACGTCAGGCACGAGATCGCCTCGCTCGGCCGCGACGGGCGGCCGGCCGATCCCGCCGCGCTGCACGGCCAGCTTGAGTCCTTGACGGCGTCGATGAAGGACGAAATCGCCCGCCTGAATCAATTGGTCGAGAATTTTCTCCAGCACGGCAAGGCGCCGGTCGTGACGCTGCGCGAGCAGCCGCCGGCGCCGCTGCTGCGGGATGTCGTGCGCCTGGCGGAGCAGACGGCACGGGAGCAGGGGATCGTCTGCCGTGCCCACTTTTCCGACGGTTTGTCCGCCGTCCGCCTGGACGAGGCGCAACTGAAGGGGTGTTTGATGAACGTCGTTCTCAACGCCATCCAGGCGATGCCGGAGGGAGGCGCGCTGTCGCTCGAGGCGGAGGAAGCGCCCGCTTCGTCCGAAGGGGACGGCGCGGCGGCGGGAGTCGGCTGGCTGGAGATTCGCGTGCGAGACACCGGCTCCGGGATTTCGCCGGATGAGGTTGACCGCGTGTGCGATCCCTACTTCACCACCAAGCCGCTGGGAATCGGACTGGGACTGTCGATGGCGAAGCGGATTGTCGAGGAGCACAGGGGGACGCTGCGCGTGGAGAGCGAACTGGGGCGGGGGACGGTCGTCACGATCCGGTTGCCGTCGGCCGGCTCGTCCGCCGCCGGGGCGGAGGTCCTCGCCACCCCGGAGACGGCGCAGACCGCTGGGACGGAAGGGCGCCGCGCATGAGCCGCAAAGGCGCCGTCCTCGTCGTCGATGACGAACCGGGCCAGCGCGAGGTGCTGACGATGATTCTCCGCTCGGCCGGCTATGAGGTGGAGGCGGCGGCCACGGCGAAGAACGCGCTGGCGGCCGCGGCCAAACGGCCGGTCGACCTGGTGCTGACCGATTTGAAGCTCCCTGACATGGACGGGCTGGGGCTCCTGGAGCGGTTGCTGGCGTCGCCGTCCCCGCCCTGCGTGGTCATGATGACGGCCTACGGGACGATCGATTCGGCGGTGCAGGCCATGCGCAAGGGGGCCTTTTATTATCTGACCAAACCGCTGGACCGCAACGTGCTGCTTCTAACGATCTCGAGGGCGTTCGAGCAGATCCGGCTGCGGGAGGAGAATCGCAGCCTCTCCCGCCGGCTGGAAGAAAGCCTGCCGCCGGCCGATTTGATCGGCGAGCATCCGAACATGATGGAGATTTTCTCGGTGATCAAGAAGGCCGCTCCCAGCTTGATGACGGTGCTGATCTGCGGCGAGAGCGGCACGGGCAAGGAGCTGGTGGCCCGGGCGATTCACGACTACAGCCTGAGGAAGGCGGGGCCGTTCATCGCCGTCAACTGCGCCGCGATCCCCGAAGCGCTGATCGAGAACGAATTGTTCGGACACGAGAAGGGCGCCTACACCGGCGCGGCCGGCCGCGAGATCGGTCTGTTCGAAGCGGCCGAAGGGGGGACGATCCTACTCGACGAAATCGGCGATCTGAGCCTGTCGCTGCAGGCCAAGCTGCTGCGGCTGCTGCAGGACAAGACGGTCCGGCGCCTGGGCGGGCGGTCGGAGATTCCCGTCGACGTGCGGGTGCTGGCTTCGACCAACAAACACCTGGTCCAGGCGATCGCCGACGGAAAGTTCCGTGAGGATCTCTATTACAGGATCAACGGGTTGACCCTCACCCTGCCGCCGCTCAGAGATCGGGCGACCGATATTCCCGCGCTGGTCCGGTTTTTCATCGGGCGGTGTAATGCGCGGATGGGCAAGCAGGTGACGGGGCTCTCCCCTCAAGCGCTGCGGATCCTGATGGCCTGCACCTGGCCCGGTAATGTCCGCCAGCTTGAGTCGGCCATCGAGCGGGCGATGCTGCTCTGCGAGGGAGCGACGATCGAACCGTCCCATTTGCCGGCGGGACTGCTTCAACCGGCGAGGGCGAGGGCAACGGGTCTGTTCCAATTGCCTGAGGATGGATTCTCGCTGGAAGAATTTGAGAAAGAGCTGATCATTCAGGCCATGGAGCAGAGCCGCTGGGTGGCGGCCAAGGCTGCCCGCCGCCTGGGCCTGAGCTATAAGACTCTGCAGTATCGGTTGGAGAAGTTTCAGATCAAGCCGCCTCAAGCAAATGCCTCAAATGAGACATCGATGTCCGCAAATGGGGGAATAACCCAGTAGTTTGTCCAGTCTTATCTATTATATCCGTCAAGCAAAAAATAATATATCTATTTGAAAATATTTAATTAATTTTTATAAGGCCATTTAATTGATAGTCTGGCATGGCAAATGCATACTAATCGGACGGGCATTGATGCCCAAAACAATTCTAAGGAGGGAGTATCAAGATGAAGAAGCTGTTGATATTGGCTGTATCATTGTTGACCGTGGCGGCGCTGGCGGGTGTCAGCGTGGCGGCGGACGCGCCGGCGGCTCCGGCCAATCCGGCCCACAAGAAAATGGCCGAACCCAAGACGACCATGGGTGAAGTGACGGCCGTGGCCGCGGGCAAGAGCGTGACGATCAAGGACGAGAAGGGCAAGATGCACAAGTTCAGCATCTCCAAGAAGACCAAGATTGAAGGAGATCTGAAAGTGGGTGCGAAAGTTTCCGTGACCGCGATGGGTCACTCGGCCCATGAAGTGAAGGTCGAGGGTGGCGCGGCCCCGGCGGCGGCTCCTGCAGCACCAGAGGCTCCTGCAGCTCCGAAGAACTAAGCGGCGTTTTTCCAGCCGCATAAGATGGCGGCGCATCCGGGATCCTCACCGGGTGCGCCGTCTGTTTTTTTGACTGAATCATAGTGATGCACCATTGGAACTGCGCGGCGATGAAGTGATGGCCATCAAATTGAGCATTA
>DATJYI010000254.1:0-7225 GCA_035499635.1 Nitrospiria bacterium
TGACCGGTTATCAGGAGATTCTGACCGATCCCTCCTATTACGGGCAGATGGTGACGATGACCTATCCGCTGATCGGCAATTACGGCGTGAACAACGCCGATGTCGAGGCAAAGAAGCCCTACGTCGGCGGCTTCATCATCAAAGAGGCGGGGCGGCGGGCGAGCAACTGGCGGGCAATCGGGACGCTGGAGCATTATCTGACCCGTCACAAAATCATCGGGATCGACGGCATCGACACGCGCGCATTGACCCGCCACATCCGCGATCATGGCGAGCAGCCGGCGTTGATCTCGACCGAGGAGCTGAACCCCACGCGGCTGGCCGAACGGGCCCGCGTGCTGCCGGGGCTGGCGGGGCGGGACCTGGTCAGCGACATGACCTGCCGGACTCCCTACGACTGGCACGAAGGCCTGCCGGCCGCCTACCTGCCGGACAGGCAGGGACGGGCAGGGCTGTCCGATCGGCCAAAAAGTTACAAGCCGTCGGCCTCGGTTGTTGTCTACGATTTCGGCGTCAAGCAGTCGATCCTGCGGTCGCTCGTCAGCGCGGGTTGCCGCGTGACGGTCGTGCCGGCCGCGACGCCGGCCGATGAAGTCCTGGCCCGTCAGCCCGACGGCGTGGTGCTGTCGAACGGCCCCGGTGATCCGGCCGCGCTCCCCTACGCGGTGCAGGCGGCCAAGGCCATCCTGGGGAAACGGCCGCTGTTCGGCATCTGCCTCGGCCACCAACTGCTCGGCGCGGCGCTGGGAGCGACGACCTACAAACTCAAGTTCGGCCACCACGGCGCGAATCATCCGGTGATGGATCTGACAACCGGCAGGGTGGAGATCACGTCTCAGAACCACGGCTTCGGCGTGCGGTTTCACGCGGCCAATGGTGAGACAACGGTGGCTCGGGGTGTGGGGGCATCGCCAACCGAACCGCAGCGCTGTTCGGGAATTTCCTGTGAGGAGAGGTCTTTGCCTCTCGCTGCACGGGCCCCCACATCTAAAATAATTGAAACACCCTTCGGCCGCGTCGAGTTGACTCACCTGAGTCTGAACGACGGGACGGTTGAAGGCCTGCGGTGTCTGGACGTGCCGGCCTTTTCGGTCCAGTACCATCCGGAGGCCTCCCCGGGCCCCCATGACGCGCAGTACCTGTTCCGACGATTCATGGAGCTCATGCGTGCCTAAACGCACCGACATTCGCAAGATTCTGCTGATCGGCTCCGGGCCGATCGTGATCGGCCAGGCGTGCGAGTTCGATTATTCCGGCACGCAGGCCTGCAAGGCGCTGAAGGAGGAGGGCTACCAGGTCGTCCTGGTCAACAGCAATCCGGCGACGATCATGACCGATCCGGAATTCGCCGACCGCACCTACGTCGAGCCGATCATTCCCGAGGTGCTCGAAGCGGTGATCGCCAAGGAGCGGCCCGACGCGCTGCTGCCGACAATGGGCGGTCAGACGGCGCTCAACGCGGCAATCGGTCTGGCCGACCTGGGCGTGCTCGACCGCTTGGGCGTGAAGCTGATCGGCGCGAACGCCGACGCCATCCGCAAGGCGGAGGATCGCGAGGCGTTCAAATGGGCGATGCAGCGGATCGGGCTCGAGGTGCCGGAGAGCGGCCAGGTCTCCAGCCTTGAAGACGCGGAACGGGTGGTGGAACGGACCGGTTTTCCGGCGATCATCCGGCCGTCGTTCACGCTCGGCGGCACCGGCGGCAGCGTCGCCTACAACCGACAGGAGTTTGCCGCGCTGGTGGAGGAGGGGCTGGCGGCCAGTCCGACGCACCAGGTCCTGGTCGAACAGTCGGTCCTCGGCTGGAAGGAGTTCGAGCTGGAGGTGATGCGCGACCTGAAGGACAACGTGGTCGTCATCTGTTCGATTGAAAATCTCGACCCGATGGGGATTCACACGGGCGACAGCATCACGGTGGCCCCGGCCCAGACGCTGACCGACCGGGAATACCAGCGGATGCGCGACGCCGCGATCGCAGTGATCCGGGAGATCGGCGTGGAGACGGGCGGCTCGAACATCCAGTTCGCCGTCCATCCCGGGACGGGGCGGATGGTCGTGATCGAAATGAACCCGCGCGTGTCGCGCAGCTCCGCGCTCGCGTCCAAGGCGACGGGCTATCCGATCGCCAAGATCGCCGCCAAACTGGCCGTCGGCTACACGCTGGACGAAATTCCCAACGACATCACAAAAGCGGCGCCCGCGTCCTTCGAGCCGACGATCGACTACGTGGTGGTGAAGATTCCGCGCTTTGCATTTGAAAAATTCCCGCAGGCCGAACCGACGCTCACGACCCAGATGAAGTCGGTCGGCGAGGTGATGGCGATCGGGCGGACGTTCAAGGAATCGTTCCAGAAAGCGATCCGCTCGCTGGAGATCGACCGGCACGGGCTCGATCCGCTCTGGCGCCGCAAACTGCCGCGCGGACAGGAGGGGACGACCGACATCGACCGGCTCAAGGGCAAGCTGCAGACGCCGGGGCCCGACCGGCTCTGGGCGATCGCCGACGCGCTGCGCCTGGGCATGTCGATCGAGGAAATCGTCGCGCTGACGGCGATCGACGCCTGGTTCGTCGATCAGATGGCCGAGCTGATCGAATTCGAGGCGCTGTTGCAGGCGAAAGGAATGGAGCTCTTATCACCGGCGGAGGAAGCCCGCCAGCTGTTCCGAACGGCGAAGGCAATGGGCTTCTCCGACCGGCGTTTAGCCGATCTCGCCGGCACGACCGAGCTGGTCGTCCGGCGCGCACGCGACGCGTCGCAGCTGGCGCCCGTGTACAAGCGGGTCGACACCTGCGGGGCCGAATTCGAGGCGATCACGCCCTATCTGTATTCCACCTGGGAGCAGGAATGCGAATCGCGCCCGGTCGGACGCAGGAAGATGATCGTCCTCGGGAGCGGCCCGAACCGGATCGGACAGGGGATCGAATTCGACTACTGCTGCGTGCACGCGTCGCTCGCACTCAAGGAGTGCGGCTACGAATCGATCATGGTCAATTGCAATCCGGAAACGGTCAGCACCGATTACGACACCTCCGACCGGCTCTACTTCGAGCCGCTCACGGAGGAGGATGTCCTGCAGATCATCAAGACCGAGCGGCCGGAAGGGGTGGTCGTCCAGTTCGGCGGGCAGACGCCGCTCAAGCTTGCCCTGCCGCTCGAACGGGAGGGGGTGAAGATTTTCGGCACGTCGCCCGACGCGATCGACCGGGCGGAGGACCGGGAGCGGTTCAACGACCTGATCCGGCGGCTGAATCTCAGGCAGCCGGACAGCGGGACCGCGCGGTCGACGAAGGAAGCGCTGGAGATCGCCCGGCGGCTGGGATTCCCGGTCATGGTCCGCCCCTCCTACGTGCTGGGCGGCCGGGCGATGGAGATCGTCTTCGACGAGCCGGGGTTGAACACCTACATGCTCCAGGCCGTCAAAGTGTCGCCGCAGCATCCGGTCCTGATCGACAAGTATCTGTCCGACGCGATCGAAGTGGATGTCGACGCGGTCTCGGACGGCCGCGACCTGTTCGTCGCCGGCGTGATGGAGCATATCGAGGAAGCGGGCGTCCATTCAGGCGACAGCGCCTGCGTGCTGCCCCCCCATTCGCTCTCGAAAGGGCTCGTGGCGCTGATCAAAGAACAGACCCGTCTCATCGCGGCCGAATTGCAGGTGGTCGGGCTGATGAACTTGCAGTTCGCCGTCCGGCACGGAGAACTGTACGTGCTGGAGGTCAATCCGCGAGCCTCGCGCACGGTGCCTTTCGTCAGCAAAACGATCGGACGGCCGCTGGCCAAGATCGCGATGAAGGCGATCCTGGGCATGACGCTGCGGGAGCAGGGGGTCCTGGAGGAACGGCCCCTCCACTACACGGCGGTCAAGGAAGCGGTGTTCCCCTTCCGCCGTTTCCACGGTGTTGACACGATCCTGGGGCCGGAGATGAAGTCGACCGGCGAAGTGATGGGGATTGACCGGCAGGTGGGACTCGCCTTCGCCAAGGCCCAGGCCGGCGCGGGCGGGCAGCTGCCGATGAAGGGGCGGATCTTCATCAGCGTCCGGGACGCCGACAAGCCGTCCCTGCCGCCGCTGGCCTCGGCGTTGACGGGCATGGGATTCGAGCTGTGCGCCACGCAGGGGACGGCGGGCGTGCTGCGGGACGCCGGCATCCCCGTCGCGACGGTGAACAAGGTGCAGGAGGGGCGGCCGCACGTCGTCGATCATCTCAAGAACCGCGAGATCGTGATGATCATCAACACCGTCGGCGACAAGCAGTCGCAGCTCGACTCGTATTCGATCCGGCGGACGGCGCTGGAGGAGAACATCGCCTATTACACCACCATGGCGGGCGCGCGGGCCGTCGTGGCCGCCATCGCCGCGCTGCGGGAGCACGGGTTGAGTATCGCGGCGTTGCAGGATTATCATCACAAGTAATTCCGGGGGATTATGGCCATGCGCACACCGATGACCAAGGAAGGGTACGACCAGCTGAGGAAGGAACTGGAGCGGCTCAAGAAGGTGGAGCGGCCCCGGGTGATCGCGGCGATCGCGGAAGCGCGCGCGCACGGCGACCTGAGCGAGAACGCGGAGTACAGCGCGGCCAAGGAGCGGCAGTCGTTCATCGAGGGGCGGATCGGCGAGATCGAGGCGAAGCTGGCCAGCGCGCAGGTCATCGAATCGGCCGGCTCGACCGAAACGGTCGTCTTCGGCATGACGGTCGTCATCAAGGACATCAGCGCCGGCAGCCATAAGACCTACCGGCTGGTGGGACAGGATGAAAGCGATTTGCAGAGCGGAAAAATCTCCGTCCAGTCGCCTGTGGGGCGCGCCTTGATCGGCCGGCGGAAGGGCGACACGGTTGAAGTACAGACGCCGGCCCGCCTGATCATGTACGAAATCATCGAGATCCGCATTTCGTGATCGTGCGAAATAACTCGCGCCACGCCGCCTCGCACGGCCCGAGCCTCTGGCTCCGCCATTGGCGGCTGGCGGTGCATCTGTTGGCGGGCACCCGTCGCCTGGGAGTAAACAACCGGCCGGTCGAATCGTTCCGGTCGTGGCTGTGCCGCCCCATGTTCGGGTTTGGATGGAGGGTGCTGGCCAAGCCCTGGCGCTGGCCCGCGCTCTGGCGCATCGTCCGATTGCGCATGGAGATTGCCGGGTTCGTGACCCCGTCTCATTGATGCGACTCATTTCACCATCGCCGGCTCGATTGGAGACGGGGGGAGATGCTCCTCTCCCCCCGTGTCATTTATCCGTGGGGGCCCGTGCGGGAGCGGTAGCCCGTCCTCTGGTGCCCCCACACCTCCGGCATCGCCGTACGCAGGGAATCACAATGACTCCACGCCCCTTGCTGGCGTGGATGGGCATAGACTGGTGTCTGCCAATTCTTTCGGCCGCGTAGTACGCAAACGATGACTGAACGTCCTTCACTGAGTGTGTCGCTGGGCAAACTGGAGCTCAAAAATCCGGTTATCCTTGCTTCGGGTACGGTCGGGTACGGCGAAGAGTACGGCCAGTTGATCGACCTCGGCCGCTTGGGGGCGATCACGGTCAAGGGGCTGTCGCTCAAGCCCAGGACCGGCCATCCTGCGCCCAGGCTCTGTGAAACGCCTGCTGGATTGCTCAATGCCATTGGGCTCCACAATGTCGGGTTGCAGGCGTTTCTGGCCGACAAGTTGCCGTTCCTGCGCCGGCAGAATCTTAAAGTGATTGTCAATGTATTCGGTGAAACTATAGAAGAATATGTTGAATTAGCTGATGTGCTCAGCCGAGCCGATGGCGTGCACGCGCTGGAATTGAATATCTCCTGCCCCAATACGAAGCGGGGCGGCCTCAGCTTCGGCTCGGATCTGGATGCGACAACCGTGCTTGTCGCCGCCGTCCGTAAGGCGACGCCGTTGCCGCTCTTCGTCAAGCTGTCGCCCAATGTCCCCGATCTCGTGCCGTTTGCCAAGGCTTGTGAGGCGCAGGGGGCCGACGGACTCTCGTTAATCAACACGATCCGCGGCATGGCGATCGATGTCGACACGCGGCGGCCCAAACTGACGAACGTGATCGGCGGTCTTTCCGGCCCCGCCATCCGGCCGATTGCGGTCCGGATGGTCTGGGAGGTGACCCGCTCCGTCCGGCTGCCCGTAATCGGGATGGGCGGGATCGCGACGGCCGATGATGCGGTCGAATTCCTGTTGGCCGGCGCCAGCGCGGTGGCGATCGGATCGGCCAATTTCGCCGACCCTGAGGCGTCGATCAAAGTGCTGGCCGGTCTTGAACGCTACCTCATCCGCCACCGGGTGACCGACGTTCGGCACCTGACCGGCGCGCTCGTGATCAATCCGGCCGATGATGCGCGCGCCTAGTCGGCTCCGATGCCCCCTCCGCTGATCACCTTTACGAGCGATTATGGCCTGGAGGACGAGTATGTCGGCAGCGTCAAGGGCGTGCTGCTCGGCCTTTGCCCCGTGGCCTCTATCATCGACCTGACCCATGAGATCGAGCCGCAGGACGTTGAAGCCGGCGCGTGGCTGTTGCGCGCGGCGTTCGAGTCGTTTCCTGCTGGCACGGTGCATCTGGCGGTCGTCGACCCCGGCGTCGGCGGGCCTCGCAGAGCGATCGCCGCGCGCACGAGGCGCGCCTTCTGGATCGGTCCGGACAACGGCCTCTTCTCCGGCGTCTTCGACCGTGACGGACCCGCCGCGGTGGTTGAAATCGACCGATCACGATGGCTGAGGCCCTCGCCGGCAACGACGTCGCCCCCGCGGATCGCGGCGCTCGCCGCCGCCACATTCGACGGTCGGGATCTGTTTGCGCCGGCGGCCGCCTGGCTGGCGAACGGACGGCCCTTGCGTTCGTTGGGCCGGCCCCTGACAGGCTGGACGCGGTTGCCTGATGAGTCGCCGCGGTCGATCCGGGTACTCGGTTCGTTGAAAGGCAGGACCGGCCGGCCGGCCCCCCGCGCCAGGGCGCGGCGGGAGGCATTCCGGCTGCAGGGGAGGGTCGTCCGGGTCGATCGCTTTGGAAATCTGATCACGAACATCACCGTTGAACACCTGGCCGGTATTGTAGTATTGCGCCGGACACCGCACCTGTCCGTCTCGATCGGCCGGCGGCGGCTGGAGCTGTTTCGCTACTATGACGAGGCGGAGTGCGGCTCCGTCGGGGCGCTGATCAACAGCTCGGGATGTCTGGAAATTTTCGGCGCGCACGGCAGCGCGTGTGAGCGGATCGGCGTCGGGAAGGGAGC
>DATJYI010000255.1:0-11406 GCA_035499635.1 Nitrospiria bacterium
CGCTGATTCTTCTGGTGGGTATAGTGGCGACCAATTATCTGGGGCGTCAGCTGGTCACCGTCTGGGAGGGGCTGTTGCATCGCGTGCCTGTCGTCCGTAATATCTACAGCGTGATGAAATCGATTGTCGATGCCATTTCGCTGCAGCAGAAATCAAAGTTCAACAGGGTGGTGCTCGTCGAATTCCCCCAGAAGGGAAGTTACTGCATTGCGTTCGTGACCGGGGTGGTGGATGAAATCCAACAGGCGACGACGGAGCGGATGGTGAATGTCTACGTGCCGACGGCGCTGAATCCGACGTCCGGATATCTGATTTTTGTGCCGGAGGAAAAGGTGACGCCGTTGTCCATGAGCGTGGAGGACGGAATGAAGGTGGTAATCTCCGGCGGGTTTTATTCGCCCGCATCGGCCGCCAAAGCGTCAACGGCCGGGGCGGTGCGCGCCGCCGACGGGCCGTGAGCGCGCCGCTGGCCATAATTCTTGCCGCAGGGTTGGGCACACGCATGCGGTCCCAGCTGGCGAAGGTGCTTCATCCCGTGGCGGGGCGGCCGATGATCCACTATCCGGTGCTGGCGGCGAAAGCGGCGGGCTGCGCGCGCATTGTGGCGGTGATCGGCCATCAGGCACGCGAGGTGACCGAGGCGCTCAAGGGGTTGCCCTGCCAGGCGGTGATTCAGCGCAACCAGTTGGGAACGGCGCACGCCGTGTTGCAGGCCCGCCGGTGGTTCGCCGCGCAGCGCGCACCGGTGGTGATCCTCAACGGCGACCTGCCGCTGCTGTCCGACTCGACGATACGCCGGTTGCTCGACGCGCACCAGAGTCAGCCCGCCACGTTGAGTCTGGCCAGCATGCGTCTGGCCGATCCCACCGGCTACGGCCGCGTTGTCCGTTCGGCCGGCGGGCGGGTGGCGGCCGTCGTGGAAGAAGCGGACGCGACGCCGGCGGAGCGGGGATTGACCGAAGTCAACGGCGGCCTTTACGTGGCCGAGGGGCGGTGGCTGGCCGATGCGTTGCGAAAGATCCGCCCCGACAACGCCAAGCGGGAGTATTATCTGACCGACCTGGTGAAAATCGCCGTGGCCGGCGGCGGGGTTGTGCAGGCGGTGGCGGTGGAGGCTGCGGAACAGCTGCTCGGTGTCAACAGCCGGGCGGACCTGGCAAGGGCCGAGATGCGGCTGCGGGAACGAATCAACGCCCGCCATCTGACGGCCGGAGTGACGATGCGCCATCCGCCCACGGTATTCATCGACGACGAAGTGGCGATCGGGCAGGACTGTCTGCTCTATCCCATGGTACAACTGGAGGGACGGACGGCTGTTGGTGCCGGGTCGACCCTGCACGCGGCGGTGCGGATCCGGAACAGCCGGTTGGGCAAAGGCGTGACCGTGCTGGATGGGTGCGTCATTGACGACAGCGAGGTGGCCGACGGCGCGATCATCGGCCCCTGTGCGCGGCTGCGTCCGGGTGCGCGGATCGGCGCACGGGCCAAGGTCGGCAATTTTGTCGAGATCAAACAATCGGCGATCGGGGCCGGCTCCAAGGTGAATCATCTGTCCTACGTCGGCGATACGACGATTGGCCGCGGGGTCAATGTCGGCGCGGGGACGATCACCTGCAATTACGACGGCATGCACAAGCATCCCACCGTGATCGGCGATGAGGTGTTCGTCGGCAGCGATGTGCAGTTCATCGCGCCCGTGCGGATCGGCCGGGGGGCGGTCATTGCCGCGGGCACGACGGTCACTCGTGACGTGCCGCCCGGCGCGCTCGCCATCAGCCGCGCGGCGCAGGAGAACAAGCCCGGCTGGGTGAAGAAAAGAATCACGATCCAGAAGAAGAGTAAGAAAAAGCGGTGATCTTCGCCCCATGCCCTGTGCGTATGGGCGATGGGGGGATCGGGGAGGAGAGGAATGCAGCTTCGCGGACTCTGGACGCGAAGGCGGAATCTGAGCCGGCAACATGGCCCATGGCCATGGCCGAGGCGAAGCGCATCTCCTCCTAATTAAACGAGCGCGGAGCGCGAAGCGGAATGTGCGGCATTGTCGGCTATATCGGCACGAACAACGTGGTGCCCTTTCTGATTGAGGGGCTTCGACGGCTCGAGTATCGCGGCTATGATTCGGCGGGAATCGCGTTTTTGCAGTCGGGACAACTGAGCGTCAAGCGGGCCGTCGGGAAGCTGGCCAATCTTGAGGCGGCCCTGCAGGGGAAACAGTACAGCGGCCGGATCGGCATCGGTCATACCCGGTGGGCGACGCACGGCCGCCCCTCGGAAGAAAACGCCCATCCCCACACGGCCGGCGGCATCGCCGTGGTGCACAACGGCATCATTGAAAATTATCTGGACTTGAAGACGATGCTGCAGAAGAAGGGCGCGGTCTTCACTTCCGAGACCGACACGGAAGTCATCGTGCATCTGATTCACCAGGAAACGCTCCAGGGCCATCCATTCCGGGAAGCCGTCCGCCGGGCCTTGAAGCAGTTGCGGGGGGCCTACGCCATCTGCGCCGTCTCGGAGCAGGAGCCAGACGTGCTCATTGCCGCACGGTACGGCTGTCCGCTGGTGCTGGGGTTGAGCGCCGACGGCGTGATGGCCGCATCGGACATTCCGCCGCTGCTGGCGCACACCCGCCAGATGCTCTTTTTGGAGGACGAAGAGATGGCCGTCCTTTCACCCGGGGGCGCCGAGCCGGTGGCCGTCACCGATCTGGACGGTCGTCCGGTCGTGCGCGCCGCGGTGACGGTGGACTGGAACCTGGCCATGGCCGAGAAAGGCGGATTCAAGCATTTCATGCTCAAGGAAATCCACGAACAGCCGAGGGCCTTGACCGATACGATCCGCGGGCGGCTGTCGCTGGCGACCGAGGAAGTCGCGCTGCCGGAACTGGGGCTTGCCCCTTCGCAGGCGGGCCGGTTGTCCCGCCTGACGCTCCTGGCCTGCGGCACGTCCTGGCACGCGGGACTGGTCGGCCGCTATCTGATCGAGGAGCTGGCCCGCCTGCCGGTGTCGGTCGAGATCGGCTCGGAATACCGCTACCGCAATCCCATCATCGGGGACGGAGACCTGGTGGTGGCGATCTCGCAGTCGGGCGAAACGGCCGACACGCTGGCGGGCCTGCGGGAGGCGAAGAAAAAGGGGGCGACCACGCTCGCGATCTGCAACGTCGTGGGCAGTACGCTGGCCCGAGAGGCGGACGGCGTGATCTATACCCACGCGGGCCCCGAGATCGGCGTTGCGTCGACCAAGGCCTTTACGGCGCAGGTGGCCGCACTGCTGCTGCTGGGGTTGTGGCTCGGTCAGTCGAACGGACGCCTCTCGCCCGATGCGCGGCGCGAGGTGGCGGAGGCGGCGATCCGGCTGCCGCAGCTGGTCGAGCAGGTGCTGCGTCAGGACGATGCCATTGCGGCGATCGCCCGCCGCTTCGCCCCGTACACGCACATGCTCTATCTGGGACGGGGGCCCCTGTACCCTATTGCGCTCGAAGGAGCGCTCAAACTCAAGGAGATCTCCTACATCCACGCCGAGGGCTATCCGGCCGGCGAGATGAAGCACGGCCCCATTGCGCTCATCGATCCCGACATGCCGATTGTGGTGATGATACCGAAGGACCGCGTCTATGAGAAAATGCTGAGCAACATGATGGAGGTCAAGGCGCGGGACGGGATTGTCATTGCGCTGGTGACGGAAGGCGACACCGCCATCGCGTCAAAGGCCGACGAAGTGATTGCGCTGCCCGAGGTGCACCCGCTTCTGTCGCCGATCCTGTACGTGCTGCCGCTCCAGTTGCTGGCTTATCACATTGCGGTGCTGCGCGGCTGCGATGTGGATCAGCCGCGGAACCTGGCCAAAAGCGTCACGGTGGAATAAGTGGCGAATTGCGAATGACGAATAAAGCGATTTCAACCGTAGGGGCGATTCGCGAATCGCCTGAGTCTGAACAAGTGACGAAGAGTTAGCGAGAAAAGATGAACAGTGCGCATTTCCTTGAACAGTTGAATCCGCCGCAGCGACTGGCCGTGGAGCGGACGGAGGGGCCGCTCCTGGTGCTGGCCGGCGCAGGCAGCGGCAAGACGCGGGTCATCGCCGCCCGAATTGCCTATCTGATCGCCGCCAAAGGCGTGCTGCCGGCGCAGATTCTGGCCGTGACCTTTACCAACAAGGCCGCCGGTGAAATGCGCGAGCGCGTGGCCCATTTGCTCGGTGTGCGCAGCCTAGGCGTCTGGGTGAGCACGTTTCACAGCGCCTGCGTGCGGATCCTGCGCCAGCACGCCGACCGACTCGGCTATGAAAAGAGCTTTCAGATTTACGACACAGCCGATCAGCTCGCCGTGGTGAAAGAGGGAATCAAGGTGCTGCAGCTCGACCCGGACCGGTACAAACCCTCGGCGCTGCTGGGCCGGATCAGTTGGGCGAAGAATCATCTGATGACGCCGGAGGCGTTCGAGCGGACCGCGGCCTCGTTCGGATTGGAGCGTGCCTCCGCCCGGCTCTACCCGTGGTATCAGGAGCGGTTACGGCAGCATCAGGCGATCGACTTCGACGATCTGCTCCAGTTGACGGTCCGCCTCTTCGAGGCGCATCCCACCGTGCTGGAGGCCTACCAGCAGCGGTTCCGATATCTGCTGATCGACGAGTTTCAAGACACCAATCCGGTCCAGTACCGCTGGGTGCGGCTACTGACCGGCCGCCATCAGAATCTGTGCGTGGTGGGGGACGACGACCAGAGCATCTATCGCTTTCGCGGCGCCGATGTCGGCAACATTTTGCGGTTCGAGCAGGATTTTCCCTCGGCCGTGGTGATTCTTCTGGAGCAGAATTACCGGTCGACACAGACGATTCTCAACGCCGCCATGGCCGTCGTCTCGGGCAATCCGTCGCGCAAACCCAAACAACTCTGGACGGACAACCGCGGCGGGCCGCCGATTACGCGCTGCCGCGCGGCCGATGACGAGGCGGAAGCGGACTACATTGCCCGGACGATTGACGAGCTCCGGCGGAGGGAAGAGCTGCGGCACGGCGATTGTTGCGTCCTCTACCGGACCAACGCCCAGTCGCGGTCGCTGGAAGAAGGGCTTCGCCGCCGCGGCATCCCCTACCAGATCATCGGGGGCGTGCGGTTCTACGAGCGCAAGGAGATCAAGGATCTGCTCGCCTACCTGCGGGTGATTACCAATCCGCAGGATCGGATCAGCCTGCTCCGGATATTGAACGTGCCTGCGAGGGGGATCGGCGCGACCACGATTGAACGGATCGAACAGGCGGCTTCCGCGTGGGGGCTGTCACTGGCCGACGCCGTCGGCCGGCTGCTGGATGCGCCGCCAGAAGCCCAGGCGGCTGGAGTGGCCCTGGCTTCGGCGCCGCGCAAAGCGCTGGCCGAGCTCTGGACAGTTCTGCGCGGACTCCGCCGGAGGCACGATGCGCTGGCCTCAGGCGCCGAAGGGGGCGGACTGGCCGGATTGTTGGACGAGCTGCTGCGCCGAACCGGCTATCAGGAATGGCTCAGACAGGAATTCGGACCCGCCGCCGAGCCGCGAATTGAGAATATCCAGGAGCTGTTCTCCGCCGTGGAGGAATTTGAAGAGCGCGCGTCGGATGAGCCGGATGAGGCGCGGGCCGACCGGTCGCTGGCGGCGTTCTTGGACGGCGTGGCGCTGGTCTCAGATGTGGATGAATGGCGGGAGGGGGGGGCTGTCCTGCTCATGACGCTTCACAGCGCCAAGGGGCTCGAATTTCCCACTGTCTTTCTGGCCGGGATGGAGGAGGGGCTCTTTCCGCACGCCCGGTCGCTGGCCGAGCCGGTCGAGATGGAAGAGGAGCGACGCCTCTGCTACGTCGGAATGACTCGGGCCAAGCGGCGGCTCTATCTGATTCACACCGAAATGCGGCGGCTCTACGGATCGGTACAGTGGAACGCGCCGTCGAGGTTCCTCGATGAGGTGCCGGCGGAGCTGTACGAATCGGTCTTCGAGGGCGTCGCCCCGTTCGACGCCCGGTCGGACCCGGCCGACCGTGAGCATGACTGGACCGCGCCGGCGGAAGAGTCCGTTGTGTGCGCTGATGCGTACGGCGATGGCGGGATCGGAGGAAAAGGAGCATTTCCCCCCGGAGAGGCCGAGCATCGATTTGACATGCGAGCTATGAGGGAGGAGCGTATGGCGATGGGGGGGGCGGGGGGAGCTGAGTCATCTCCCCCCGACTTTAATGTCGGCGCGCGCGTCCGCCATCCCGTCTGGGGCATGGGGACGATCAAACTGAGCGAGGGGTGGGGCGAACGGCAGAAAGTGGTGGTCCATTTTGCCAGCGTCGGTGTGAAAAAGTTGCTGGTGCGGCAGGCGCGTTTGGAACGGGCGTAGCGATGGTTCACCGCGAGGGTTCACCACGAGGGGCGCTTAATCAGGACGAGGTTCGACACGTGGCGCAACTGGCCCGTCTGGCATTGAGCGACGAGGAAACGGCCAGGATGAGCCGCCAATTGGGCCAGATTCTCGATTACATCCAGACACTCAACGAATTGGACACCAGTCAGGTGGAGCCGACCGCCCATGTGGTGCCGATGGCCAATGTCTGGCGGGAGGACGAGGTCGAGCCGTCAGCCGGTCGCGACGCGGTGCTGGGCAACGCGCCCGACCGGACCGATGAGTTTTTCCGGGTGCCCAAAATTATCGCCGAAGGCGGGTAGGAGAGATCCATGTTGCGCATCATGCTCCGGTCGAAAATCCACCGGGCCACGGTCACCGATTCCAATATCAATTATGAAGGCAGCCTGACGATCGACGAGCAGCTGCTCACGGCGGCGGGGATGCTGCCCTATGAGCAGGTGATGGTCTCCAATCTGAACAACGGCGAGCGGTTCGAAACCTACGTCATCCCCGGCTCCCCCGGCACCGGCACCATCTGTTTGAACGGGCCGGCGGCGCACAAGGGGAAGCCCGGCGACCGGATCGTCGTCTTCTGCTACGAGATGTACAACGAGGAAGAACTGAAGCGATATCAACCGAGAATTATTCTCGTGGATGAAAAAAACCGAATTAAACCCTGATGCGTATGGCGATGGGGCCGTGGTGCGGGGGCGGCAGCCCCCACGGATCAATACCAAGGGGAGCTGAATGAAGCTTCGCGGGCGCAGCCTGCGAAGGCGGAATCTGAGCCGGTGACATGGCCTTGGCCATGGCCGAGTCGAAGTGCATGCTCCCCTTGAGTTGAGCGAAGCGCAACGATCGAGCTGACGCGGCACAAGCCCGCCATCGTGCTCGTGGATGAGAAGAACAGGATCAAACCTCAAAGCGGCACGTGATCTGCAAACAGTGATGAGTGATGAGTGAAGAGTGGCGGGTAAGGCGACAGGCATGAGCGGACCGGCGGGTCAGGCGCTTCACGACATGACGCTGCATGAGGTGCGGGAGGGGCTCGTGCGGCGCACATTCAGCGCGGCGGAGCTCGTCCGCGCGATCTACGACCGGATCGCGTCCGTCGAACCGAAGGTGAGCGCCTACGTGACACTGACGCGGGAGCGGGCCGAAGCGGCGGCGGCGCGCGCCGATCAGGCGTACGGCGCCGGCGGGACGGTGCCGCCGCTGGCCGGCATGCCGATCGCCATCAAGGACAATCTCTGCACCGCGGGCGTGGAGACGGCGTGCGCCTCGAACATTCTCAAGGGATTCGTGCCGCCCTATACTGCGACGGTGGTCGGACGGCTCGACCGGCTCGGCATGGCCATGGTCGGCAAGACCAACATGGACGAGTTTGCCATGGGCTCGTCGACCGAAAATTCCTCGGTGGCCGTCACAAAAAATCCGTGGGATACCACCCGCATCCCCGGCGGTTCGAGCGGCGGTTCGGCCGCGGCGGTCGCGGCCGGCTGCGCGGCGGCGGCACTGGGCTCCGACACCGGCGGGTCCATCCGGCAGCCGGCAGCGCTCTGCGGGCTCGTGGGGCTCAAACCCACCTACGGCCGGGTCTCCCGTTACGGCTTGATCGCCTTTGCCTCCTCGCTCGATCAGATCGGGCCGTTGACCAAGGATGTGACCGATTGCGCGATACTGTTGCAGGCCATCGCGGGTCACGACCCCCGCGATTCCACCTCGGCCTCGATCGACGTGCCCGATTACCGGGCCGCGCTTCGGGAGCCGGTCGGCGGCCTGCGGCTCGGCGTGCCCAAGGAATATTTCGTCGAGGGGATGGATCCGGAGGTCGAACACGCCGTGCGCGACGCGATCCGCGTCTATGAAAAGATGGGGCTGACCGTGAAGGAAATCTCGCTGCCGCACACCCGGTACGCGGTGGCCACCTATTACCTGGTGGCGACGGCCGAGGCCAGCTCCAACCTTGCCCGATACGACGGCGTCAAATACGGCTACCGGGCGGCCGGCGCATCAACGCTCGCGGAGATGTATGCCCGCAGCCGTGCGGAAGGATTCGGCCCGGAGGTCAAGCGGAGGATTATGCTGGGGACCTACGCGTTGAGCGCGGGGTACTACAACGCCTACTACCAGAAGGCCCAGCAGGTCCGCACGCTGCTGCGGCGTGATTTCGATGACGCGTTCGCCGACGTGGACCTGATCGTGACGCCCACCACGCCGACGCCGGCCTTCCGGATCGGGGAGAAGGCGGACGATCCGCTGCAGATGTACTTGTCGGACATCTTTACGATCTCGGTCAATCTGGCCGGGATCCCCGCCCTGTCGATGCCGTGCGGCTTGACGCGCACGTCTCTGCCGATCGGCTTGCAACTCTTGGGCAAGCCCTTTGACGAGTCGACGCTGCTTCGCGCCGCCTACGCCTATGAACGCGAGACGGAGTGGCATAAGAAGAGAGCGCCGGCGAAATGACCTCGACACCCGCCAGATACGAACCCGTCGTCGGCATGGAGGTCCATTGCCAGTTGTCGACGAAGTCCAAGCTCTTCTGCCCGTGTAGCACGGCGTTCGGCGCGCCGCCCAACAGCCAGGTCTGCCCCGTCTGCGCGGGGTTGCCGGGCGTGCTCCCGGTGTTGAACAAGCGGGCGGTCGAGATGGCCGTGACGGCCGGGCTGGCGACCGGCTGCTCGATCACGCCCTTCAGCCGGTTCGCCCGCAAGAATTATTTTTATCCCGATCTGCCCAAGGGGTATCAGATCTCGCAATACGAACTGCCGGTCTGCCAGCACGGCGCGCTCGACATCACGCTCAATGGCGCGACCAAACGGGTGCGCATCCGGCGGATCCACCTGGAGGAGGACGCCGGCAAAAATCTGCACGAGGGCATTGCCGAGGCGAGCCACGTCGATCTGAACCGCGCGGGCGTGCCGCTGCTCGAGATCGTCAGCGAACCGGATCTGCACTCGGTGGATGAAGCGGTCGCCTATCTGAAAATGCTCCGCGAATTGATGGTCCACCTGGGCATTTCGGACGGGAACATGGAAGAGGGGAGCTTCCGTTGCGAGCCGAACTTGTCGTTGCGGCCGGCGGGCAGCGCGACGCTGGGCTCCCGGGTCGAGATGAAGAACATCAACTCGTTCCGGTTCGCCCAGCATGCGATGGAGTATGAAATCGTCCGGCAAACGAAGCTGCTGGAGCGGGGTGATCGGGTCGCGCAGGAGACGCGGCTATGGGACCCGGACCGGGGCGTGACGGCCACGATGCGCTCGAAGGAGGAGGCGCACGACTACCGCTATTTTCCCGAGCCCGACCTGGTGCCGCTGCAACTGCCTGCGTCATTCATTGACGAGCGAAGGCGCGCCCTGCCCGAGTTGCCTGCGGCCAGACGGCAGCGGTATCGGGACGCCTACGGCTTGAGCGACTATGATGCCGGCGTCCTCACGGCGACGCCCGCCACCGCCGCTTTCTTTGAGGCGTCGCTGGCGGAGGGCGCCAAGCCGAAGGCAGCGAGCAATTGGATCACGGTCGAACTCTTCGGCCATTTGAACAAGGAGGGCCGGGCGATTGAGCAGAGCCCGGTCTCGGCCGCGCAACTGGCCGGGCTCCTGGCGTTGATCGACCAGGGCGTGGTCAGTGCGACGCTGGCGAAGAGCGTGTTTGAGAAGATGTATCAGACGGGTCGGGACGCCAGGCGCGTGATCGAGGAAGAGGGGCTGGCGCAGGTCAGCGACACGGGAGAGCTCGAACGGCTCATTGACGAGGTGTGCCGGCGCCACGCGGCCGAGGTCGAGGCCTACCGTCAGGGGAAGGAGAAACTTTTTGGATTTCTGGTCGGACAGGCGATGAAGGCGTCCGGCGGCCGGGCCAATCCGGCCGAGATCAACCGATTGTTGAAGCAACGCTTGGCCGGTCAGACGGGAACATGACGGGAGCGCATTCATGAGCACGATCGAGAAATTGACGGCGCGCGAGATCCTCGACTCACGGGGCTATCCCACCGTGGAGGTGGAGGCGTGGTTAAAGGGGGGGGCCATGGGCCGGGCGGCCGTGCCGTCCGGAGCGTCGACGGGACGCCGCGAAGCGCTGGAGCTGCGCGATCACGACGCGAACCGTTACGGCGGGCGAGGTGTGCGGAAGGCCGTCGGCCACGTGACCGGTGAAATCGCGAAGGCGCTCGTCGGGATGCCGGCGGACAATCAAGAAGTGGTGGACCGGAAGCTGATTGAGCTCGACGGGACGCCGGAGAAGACCCGTCTGGGGGCCAACGCCGTCCTCGGCGCATCGTTGGCTGTCGCGAGGGCGGCGGCGCAGGACCGGGGCGAGCCGCTCTTTCTCGCCCTCGGCGGCCGGAGCGCGACGTTGCTGCCGGTGCCGCTGATGAATATCCTGAACGGCGGCGCCCACGCCGACAATGGGCTGGAGATCCAGGAATTTATGATCGTGCCGGTCGGGGCGACGTCCTTTCATGAGGCGCTCCGGACGGGCGCCGAGGTTTTTCATGCCTTGAAGGCGTTGCTGCACCGACGCCACCTTTCGACGGCGATTGGCGACGAGGGCGGTTTCGCGCCGAAGGTCGGATCGAACGAGGCGGCGCTTGACCTGCTGGTTGAGGCCATCACCGCAGCCGGCTATGCGCCGGGGCGTCAGGTGGCGATTGCGCTGGACGCGGCGGCCAGCGGCTGGGTCGAGGAGGGACAGTACACCTTGCGGTCCGAGAAGAAGGAGCGGCTGCCCGCCGAGGCGATTATCGATTGGTACGAGCGGTTGATCGGCCGGTATCCGATCGTGTCCATCGAAGACGGGCTCGGCGAGGACGATTGGACCGGTTGGAGGCAATTGACTGAGCGGCTGGGTGGCCAGGTGCAGCTGGTGGGGGACGACCTGTTCGTCACCCAGGCGGCGCCGTTGCGCAGGGGCATCAAGGAGGGCGTCGCCAATGCGATTCTCATCAAGCTCAACCAGGTCGGCACGGTGACGGAGACGCTGGAAACGATCCACATCGCGCAACAGGCCAGTTACGGGGCGATCATCTCGCACCGGTCGGGCGAAA
>DATJYI010000256.1:0-4000 GCA_035499635.1 Nitrospiria bacterium
GCCGTCAATGCGCCGTAATACCCGATCACCGCCTGAGGAACGTTCGGCAGCATCAACGCCACCCGGTCGCCGGGCCGCACGCCGTTCGACCGCAACGCGTTGGCGCAGCGCGCGACCAGCGCGGCGAGCGTGTCATAGGTCAGGCGCTTGCCGTAGAAGTCAATGGCGGGATGGCGGGGAAAATTGCGGGCTGTTTCGGTCAGAAAATGCTGCAGAGGCGCCTGCGGATAGTCCAGCCGCGGGGAGACCTCCGTCTCATATGCCGATAACCAGGGCCGGTCCATGCCATTCCCTCTGCGGTTTCGTCATCCACGTGACTCAGGTCCCGGCCATGCGCGCATGGGCCCTACGAGCCCGTAAAACATCGACGACGATCTCTCATTTGAAGATATACCAGGGTTCCGGTATTGTCAAGCCGAACCCCCTGTTTTCTGATGAGAAATCGGATGTGTCAGAGTCGATGCAATACCGGCGTCTTTTCGATCATTTCCCTCCACGGCCGGCGGCGTCAACGGGCAGGCGTGAGCCCCCGCGTCAAACGGACGAACACCATGACCGTCCCGGCGCGTGCCTTGCTCATGCGGCCGGCTGGCGCGAAGGATTGAGATTAATTCAAGATCAGACAGGTGACGGTCTGGTTGACGCCGTCAATGGCGCGGATTTTGGACAGGATCAACTCGCCCAAGCTTTGGAACGTTTCGGTTTCGACCTGCACGATGATGTCGTAGGCCCCCGTGACGGTGTAGACGGACTTGACGCCCTCGATCCGCTTGATAGTGGTGTGCACACTCCTGGTGTGATCACCGGTGACATTGATGAAGATAAACGCGCCTTGTGCCATCGTTCCTCCCTGTATGGGGTGCGACGCCGGCCCCGAGGGGGCAGGTGTGGTTCCCCGATGCCATCAGATTTCGACCCGGAAGCCGAAAATCCAGCTGACGAACAGATTGTCGTTCAGATTGCTGACGTTGAACAGAAACGTGGAGGTCAGGAACAGATGCTTGACGACCTGCACATCGATGCCGCCGCCGAGCGGCATAAGGAATTTCGTCTCGTCGCCGCCGTCGCTGATATAAATGAACCCCACGCCGCCCTCGAGATGCGGACGGAATGCGGGGTATTCGGGCAGGTTGAATGTATATCTGACCTGCGCCGACAGCCCCACCTGATTGTAGTCGTTGGCAAACCCGACCTGCAGCAACGGACCGACCGACCATGCGTTCGTCAGATAATAGTCCCAGGTAAAATTCATTCCAAACACCGCACTCGAGTTCGATTCGGTGCTCAAGAGAGGACCGGCGCCGAATCCGAATGATGTGTGGCCGACCCGGCTTTCCTTGGCGGGCGTCGTCGGCTCGGCCGGCTTTTCGGGCGTGCCAGGCTGCGTTGGAGCGGCCGGCTGCGCGGGCGCAGCCGGTTGGGTTGTGCCCGGCTGCGTCGGGGCGGCGGGTTGCGCGGGCGCGGCCGGTTGAGTCGTGCCCGGCTGCGCGGGAGCGGCGGGCTGCGGTGGCGAGGTTGGAGGCGGCGCCTGTGCCTCCTGGGCTTTCGCACGCGGCCCGGCAGCCAGCAGCAACAGCGTTGCACACCCTATCGCCACTGCAATCCGGTTCACCTCGCCCTCACAGCGTGGTTCGTAATGGCTGGTTGTCGTTATACAACATCATGTCGACGTTTCACATTCAATGGTGACCATGGTTCATAAACTGGCAAGAATTATACCCATTTTGATGACTTTTGTCACAATGGTGTCTGGTCGATTCCCCCCAATCATGGCCTTGCCAGCCGGACGTGAATCCCGTTATGCTGAAACGTGGAAATCACCGGCGAACCCCGGATCGTCATCTTCACCGACCTGGACGGCACGCTGCTCGATCACGACAGTTATGCGTGGGAGGCGGCCCGGCCGGCGCTGGACCGCGTCAAAGCGTCCGGCACGCCGTGGGTGCTCTGCACCAGCAAGAGCCGCGCCGAAGTCGAACCCCTGCGCGACGCGCTGGGGCATCGCCATCCATTTATTATAGAGAACGGAGGGGCCATCTTCATCCCAAAGGACTATTTCACCGTGCCGCTCCCCGCCCACATGAGCCTCGGCCGTTATCTGGCCATCGAATTGGGCGAGTCCTATCCGGCGCTGCGAAGAACCCTCGCCGAGATCGCGCGCGATGCCGGCGTGCCAATCCGGGGGTACGGCGATTTGACCGTCCAGGAGATCGCCTCGCTCACCGGTCTGTCACCCGATGAGGCGGCGCGCGCCACAATACGGGAGTATGACGAGCCGTTCGTCATGGAGGGGACGCCGGCGGATCAGCGGCGCGTGTTGGACATGATGACGGTGCGCGGCGTTCGCTGGACCCGCGGCGGCCGCTTCCATCACCTGACCGGCCGCTCCGACAAGGGGCGGGCCGTCGGCATTCTCGCCGACCTGTACCGCAGTCAGTACGGACCGATTCTCACGATCGGCGTCGGGGACAGCTACAACGATCTGCCGATGCTGGGCGCGGTCGACCGCCCCATTCTCGTCAAACGTCCGGACGGCGGCTACGATCCGGACGTGGCGCTCGCCGGTCTGACGCGAGCCGACGGCATCGGGCCCGCCGGCTGGAACGCGGCGATCCTCCCGCTCGTCGCCGCTACAGATGTGAAAATTCCTCCTCCTTCGGCCTCTCCTTCTTGAGCCGTTGTTCGAGAAAGGCCTTGGCCGCGTCCTTCGCCCCCAGGCCGAACGCGATCGCCAGCGCGAGGACCGCGCCGCCGAAGGAAATGGAGAAGGCCGCCACAATAATGCTGGTGGCGATGCCCAGTTGCTCAAACGCCATGGACAGGGCGAACAGGATCACGGCCAGCCGGACGCCTCGGGCCAGCAGCCGGGCCTGCGTGATCTGCGAGTTCACCGCGGCGATCAGCGTGGCGGTGCCGAAAAAATTGGCCAAAATGACCCCCACCACGATGATCGTGACCGCGAGGAGCAGATGGGGGATGTACGAGAAGACCTGGTCAATGAACCGGTCCACGTGGGGCAGTTGCAGGGCGCCTAATCCGAGCATCAGAAACACCAGGATGATGATCCAGTAGAAGAAGCGGCCGATGAGATGCGCCGGCGTTTCCCTGATCCCTCCCCTGCTCAACGCCTGCGAAAAGCCGACGCGGCCGCTGAACTGGTCGACACCGGCCGCTTTCATCGCGCTGGTGATCGCGGTCTTGACGATCCACGCCACGCCGAATCCGATCGCCACGATCGCCACCATGGCCAGCACGTGGGGCAGAAACGCGCCCACTTCCTTGAAGAATTCCCGCATCGGTTCCACAAATGCCGTGTCCCAGGTTTCGCTCATGATGACGCTCCGCGGTTGAGTGGACGATCCCATTGTTCAAGCAGGCAGGATTTCTGCTGTTCATACGCCCGGCAGAGCTCCTCGATCTTCTCTTCCACTTCGCGGTGGCCGCTCTGCCGGGTCTCGAGGATGAATGACGCCACCCGCCCCAGGTAGAGGGGCGTCAGGGACTTGAGCAGGTGCTCCCGCGCCATGATCCGACGGTGCGCGGCCAGGGCGAAATCAAAGACGACCCTCACCCACAGTTCATCCGGGATATGGAAGCCCGAGGCCGTCCCCTGCAACGCCCGGAGCCGCTCAAGCACATCGGGCGAGAACACGTCCTGCCACATCGGGGCGAATTCCCGGACGCCCAGCGTGAATGCCTCGACCATCCGGTCGACGTTGACCGCGACCGGCTCCAGACCGACGTCGTACTGAAAGCCGAACAGGGGCACGGGCTCCGATTTCTCGACGCCCTTCCACAGCGCCGCGTGCTCTTCCATCAAACTGAAAAGCGATCCGACGACCTGAACCAGCATCGCGGACAAATCGGCGCCCGGATCCTTCGGATCGTGGAGCTTGGCGCCCAGATAGGCCTGGCAGATCCTGCTCCCCCGCGCGATCGCCGTCGTGGTCATCCAGATGTCGATCCCGTATCGGGCCACGTCGGTGCCCCACACGTCCTT
>DATJYI010000257.1:0-4122 GCA_035499635.1 Nitrospiria bacterium
GCTAACGATCATAAAGGATTTGGAGTACGAGCAACCAAGGATAGCGCGCATCGAGTACATGCTCGCCAGGATCGGCCAGCCGCCCGTCCATTGTAACGGGCACATGCTTCATCGTGACGGCATGATCGACGTTCCCGCCAATGACGCTGATCTGCCGGTTGTCCTGAGCGACGACAATATCGCAATGCGCAGCGAAGGGCTGCCGCGGTAGCATCTCGTAAGTCAGCTTGTAGCGTTCGCGCCCATAACAGATGAGATCACCCGGCGCCGGCGCATAGCTGTCCACCGGCTCGGCCACCACCACCCACCCCGAGGTGCGGCCCAATTTCATTTCCTTGCCGATGTTGATGTAGACATAGTGCGAAGGCGAGTAGGGAAAACGTGCTCCGGCCCCCGCTGTCCTCATGACATAGCTGATGAACGCAGCCGACCACGCGTAATCATCTTCGCGGCTCTCGTCGATTGCCTGCCCCTTTTCATCGTGCATCCCTGTCCAGGCCGATTCTCGACGATCATCATCTTGGCCGAGCCACCAATACTCCCCAATTCGCTCCCACTGACCGGGCGCACGTGCGGGGTCGTCTCCTGGCACCGGGGCGTAGCCGCCAGGAGGCGGTGGATCGTCATCCACGCGCTCGCCAAACAGGCGCCATTCCTGCTCCGCGATCGCCACAGCGTCCGCACGAGTGAACGGCTCGTAGGGCATGCGCGCAAACGGCGGTGAGTGGCTGGCCTCGGCTATGAACTGCCCCTCCGCCGGCTTAACGTCGGCTTCCTTGATGACCGGCGGGCTGCTCGCGTGGCATCCCACCAGACATAACATCAAAACATAAACTGTCTGGATGGGCGTGCGCACGTGAAACAGCGTCCTCCTGAGATCATGCAGCCGTCCCGTAGCCCGGATGATCTTTGCTTTGCATGCCGATTCCGACGAAGCCTCCCAGGGAGTCCGTAATATCGTCGCCGATTGATTTCGACACGATGTCGCCCAGGGTGCGGCGCCTCGCTGGCTGATAATTTTGTGGCATTGGCGGACGTTCGGCGTCAACTTGTCTCTGCCGCCTTGGTCCATGTTATGCGCATGCTCTCGCCTGAGAGATTGAGGCGGCGGGCGTTGTGGAAGAGGCGGTCCAGGAGGCGGCGGCATAGGTGGGGTCGCCGCTGACGGCGTGCCAATCTTCCACGGGCAGCAGGCGGGTGATGATGGTGGATCGCCGGCCATATCAACGCGTTTGACAAATGAATGGAAGGCCATGTTGTGCATGAATTCACATAAACCGCCAGGACATCGCCTCTGGCCCCCTGCCGCTATCTCATGCCGTGATCCAACGGGCGGCGGTCACGCGTCGCTCCCGCTCCTCCAGGAAAACCCGGCAGCGTTCCTCGCCATGCGCGATCAGACGGTTGATATTTTCCGGGCTGCGGTCGAACTTTCCCTCGTAGTCCAGTGTCTGCTGCATCTCCTCTGACATCTCTATCCAGGGTATGTAATACGGCTTGTCCGGTCCCTCCGCGAAAGCTTTCGGCATCAGGATGGGACGCGTGTACTCGAAATACTCATGAAATCCCGGCCGGAATGCATCACCCAGGATCAGGTCGTTGAGCACTTCCACCAGCTTGAGGTTCTGGAACAGCGAGACATTGCCCTCCAGTTGATTGCGCCGATCCGCGATCTCGCCCGGGAGCACAGGTATTTTACTACGCGTCGTGGGGTTGATCTTGATGACCCAGAGTTCGTGCGGGACGTTGCCTTCTCCCACAACCCCCCTTCGCACCAGGTCGTCGATCGGCGGATTGTCAGAGAACAACCCGTCCCAGAGCGCGTCACCGTCTACCTCGACTGCCGGAAACAGGTTGGGCACGGTGGCGGAAGCCAGGAGGTGCTCGATCTTGATCACCTCCTTGGTCGAGACGAACTTGCGCAACCGCCCGGACAGCACGCTGGCGGCGCCGATGACCAGCACCGGGCCAGTTGGCTGCGGTCCCCAGGATGCAATTTCGTCGAAGTCGATATGCTTTTGCAGCAACGCCGGGAGGTCTATGAATTCCCGGCGCAGGCCCAACATCGCCATGAACTGGTTCATGGCGTACATCAACGGCTTCGTCGGGCTGGTCTGGAAAAACGGCAGGCTACCGGAATTGACCGCGCGCATCCACTCGATGCTCGCGGCATTGACGATCATCTCGCACTGGGTTTGGGCGGTGTTGTCCTGCCAAAAATCGATCAATCGTCGCCAGATCGGCGTCTCGTTCTTGCGCATCGCGTACCAGATCAGTGCGGCACACAGCCCGCCCCCCGAGGTCCCGCTGATACCGACGAGCTCGAACCGGTCCCTCAGCCCGGCCTCCGAAAGCGCCTTCAGCACGCCCGCGGTGAAGGCGGTCTGACTTCCCCCGCCTTGGCAGGCAATTGCGACCTTCGTTCTCATTTCAGCTCCCCTGGAGCGCGCATCTTTAGATGAGCGCTCCAGTTTTTATTTTGGCGATAGATCTCAATCCATTAGATGAAATCAAGCGTTTCCTTAATGAACGATTGATCCAGCTTGACGCCGACATGATCGGGAATTCCCTGATGATGGTCGAATTCCGCTTCCTTTATCGATAGTATCAGGTCCGTTGTGGCAGTCTATCTTTTCTCGGCGGCCGGAACAGGCGTCGCAATTCGCCTGATTTTTCATCTCTGCGTTGTGCTGCCGGCGCGACAACACATTTTCCCGTCTATGGAACAGGTTCCAAAAAACCGTAATCTCCTCGTGGGTTATCGACGTCGTTGTGAGGCTGACGGCAGCATGGCAGGTTGTTTGCCGTCATCTGCCGGTGTTCGCTCCAACACGCCCAGCGGTTCGGCGATCTCATGATCCCCTCCAAAACCGGGAGCCGAAATTTACATTATCCATGAAATATCATCGGATCTATTGGGTTTTGACCCTGAAATCGATCTGGACTACCGTTAAAGGAGTCGCCATATTCAATCCGTTCTACAAGTCAGCGGCTTGATCATTAAGGCCCGTGGTGGGCGATGGCGGACGAACCCCGCGGCCCAGCCTTTCAGTTCACGCTGCCATCGGGCCCGCAGGAGGGAACATGACCGAATCCGCAATCATCTCCCAAGAGGAGGAGCCCGTGGTGTTCATCATCGATGATGACCCATCGGTCTGCGAAGCTTTGGAGGATCTCCTCCGTTCGGTCCATCTGAAAGTAGAAACCTTCTTGTCCGCGCATGAGTTTCTTCAGCGGAAACATACGAATTCGCCAGGTTGCATTGTGCTTGATGTCAGGCTGCCGGGGATGAGCGGGCTTGAATTCCAACGTGCCTTAATGAAATCGGGCGTTGATCTTCCAATCATATTTATCACCGGTTATGGCGACATTCCCATGTCTGTTCAGGCGATGAAATCCGGGGCCATTGAGTTCCTGACCAAGCCTTTAAACGAGCAAACGCTGCTTGAAGCGATCCAGGCGGGACTGGCACGCGATCGCGCCCGGCGTGTCCTCCGCCAGAGCCTTTGAGACATGTATGGACCGGCTGGTTTCGATGCGGCCGGCGCTGCACCATTCAACGCGGCTGCAGTTCTGGGATGAGTGCTTGTGTCAATGTTAAGGGATGCACGGCATCATGGCATTGCTGATTTTCGGTTGGTGATTTTTCTTGGCGTGCATTCGTTGTGCATTTTCGCAAATAGCTGGCGCAAGCCGCAGATCGCGCGGCTAGGCGAAGAGCGCTGAAAGGGAATGTTCACGCTGCTGTATAAAATAGAGGTACTTTTGGATTCGGGACCGGCGCCGCCAGTCGCGCGCAGCCGGTCCCGTCTTCCTGGCGTTGCAACCCGTCGTTCTAGTCCCGGGCAAATGCCGCCCGGGCCTCCATTTCAAGGTCGCGGTACCTCGTTTCTTCGACGGTAACACCGACGGCAAGGATGGTCCCGCCCGTGAATTTCCCGGGCGATTGATAGTCCTCACTAACGGCGTCGGCACTGTCGGAACCAACGCAGAGGCCGTCACCCGCCAGGGTGAACTTGCCCACCTGAGCGCGCATCGGCCCTTCGGCCACGGCCTTGCCGTTCACGTAGAGCTTTGTGTGGCCGAGTGATTCACCGTATTTTCCGCTGCTCTCCTTAATAA
>DATJYI010000258.1:0-4031 GCA_035499635.1 Nitrospiria bacterium
ACGTCGTGGAGCTTATTCGATCTCGATCGAATACTGTTCGATGGTGGGATTCGCCAGCAATTGATCGCACATCTTTGACAATTGCTGTCTGGCGTCGGCCGAAGAAGCCGAGTCGAGCTCGATCTCGAAATACCTGCCCGCATTGACCCGGGACACGCCGGAAAAACCCAGTCCGTTCAGCGCCTGTTGAATGGTCGCTCCCTGTGGATCGAAAATCCCCGCCTTCAACGACACGTACACCCGCGCTTTCATGGCTTGGGCGCCGCGGAGCCGCCGCGTCGTCGCGACGCGGACGCGCGTCTCTTGCCGGTTTCGGCGGGGAACAACCGCGCGAACACGGCGTCGACGTGCGTCAAAAACTGATCCACGGAGAAGCACCGGTTGATCTCGGCCGGGGAAAGACGTCGGGTGATCCGTGCCTCACGCTCGACCAGGGTCCGAAACGGCGTGCCGCCTTCCCAGGCTTTGGTCGCCAGCGCCTGGACGAGGGCGTACGCCTCTTCACGGGTCATACCTTCCTGAACCAACCGCAGCATCAACTGTTGCGAAAAGATCAGCCCGCCCGTCGACTCGAGATTGGCGCGCATGCGGTCCGGAAAGACCCGGAGCGTGGAGAGGATCGATTCCATTCGCGCCAGCATGAAATCGAGCAGGATGGTTGAATCGGGCAGGATGATCCGTTCGACGGAGGAATGGCTGATGTCCCGTTCATGCCACAACGCCACGTTCTCCAGCGCCGCCTGGCTGTTCGCCCTGACGACGCGCGCCAGACCGCAGAGATTTTCCGAGCCGATGGGGTTGCGCTTGTGTGGCATGCTGGACGAGCCACGCTGCCCCTCGGCAAACAACTCCTCCACCTCCCGGACTTCCGTCCGCTGGAGATGCCTGATCTCGGTCGCCATCTTCTCGATCGACGCGGCGATCAAGGCGAGGGTCTGCATGTAATCGGCGTGCCGGTCGCGTTGGATGACCTGGTTGGTGATCGGCGCCGGCGTCAATCCCAGCCTGGCGCACACGGCCGATTCAATGGCCGGGGACAGATGGGCGTAGGTGCCCATCGAGCCGGACAGCTTGCCGACGCTGATCGTCGCGCGGGCCCGCGCGAGCCGTGCCTCGTGTCGCCGGATTTCCTCATGCCAGATCGCCACCTTCCAGCCGAATGTAATGGGCTCGCCGTGCACGCCGTGGGACCGCCCCACCATGGGCGCCCGCCGATAGCGTTGCGCAGTGTGGGCCAGTGTCCGGCGCAACCGCTCCTGCCTGGCCGCCAGCAGATCCGTCGCCTCCTGCAGCTGCAGCGCCAGCGCCGTGTCGAGAATATCCGACGACGTCACGCCATAATGCAGGTATTTCCCGGCCTCCCCGATCCGTTCCGAGACCGCCGACACGAAGGCGATGACATCGTGCTTGACGGTCTGCTCGATGGCGGTGATCCGTTCCGCGGACACCGCCGCCCGCTTCCGGATGGTGTCATAGGCGCGAGCCGGAATGATCCGGCGCTCGGCCAGCACCGCGCACAGGGCCAGCTCCACGCGCAACCACAGTCCGTACCGATGCTGGTCGGTCCAGATCGCGCCCATCTCGGGATTCGTGTAACGTGGAATCATAGCTCTTGAGCCCTCGCCCCAATGTGAGCACCGATTCCGACGCCCATCAACTATTCGCCTCAGGCGGTGGCCAATCGCTTCGGTTGCAGCCGTTCTTCCGATTTGATCAGCCGGTCAAGAAGGCCGTTGACGAAGGCGCCCGACTCCTCGGCCCCGTACCGTTTGGCGATTTCGATGGCTTCGTTGATGGTCACCTTGGCCGGAATCTCGTCCAGATAGAGCAGTTCGTACAACGCGCACCGCAGCACGTTGCGGTCGACCACCGCCATCCGCTCCACGCTCCAGTGGTCGGCCGCACGCTGCAGCATGGCGTCGAGCTCCGGCAAATGGTCCAGCACGCCATGCACCAATCGTTCGGCGAACGGCTTGGCGTCGGGAGCGATGTCGATCATCGACGGGAACGCCGCCGTCGACGGTGAGGTTTGGAGATTGTGCTGGGTGTTGACGTCGTACTGGAACAGCCATTGCACCGCGCATTCACGCGCCTGTCGACGAAGACCCATGGTGTATTGAAGTCGGGGGGGAGCGATGCTCACGCTCCTCCCTGACAACCCCCGTCACCGTATGCATTAGCACCGAATCCTTGCGGCGTCCTCATCGTCTCATGCCTTCAAGCGCCGGAACAACGTGGCCATTTCGATCGCCGCAAGCGCCGCGGCCCTGCCCCGATCACGCGGACCCGGCCGAGCACGCTCCAGGGCCTGCTCCATCGTCTCGGCGGTCACGACGCCGAAGATGACCGGCACGCCCGTTTCCATGGAAGCCTGATTGATCCCGCGGGCCGCGATGTCGCATACAAGATCGTAGTGCGACGTCTCTCCCCGGATGACCGCGCCGAGACAAATGATGACGTCGAACCGTCCGGTCAGGGCGAGCCGTTTGGCCGTCAGGGGAAGCTCGACGGCGCCGGGCACGCGGACGACGGTCAACTGGCCCGGATCGGCCCCCTGCTCCCGCAGCGTGATCAATGCGCGCTCGAGGAGCCGGCCGGTGACGGTCTCATTGAATGTGCTGACGATCAGGGCGCAGCGGAGCCCCCCGGCGCTCAGATCGCCTTGCAGGGCATGGGGACGGTCGGCATCATCGGCCGGCGGCATCAGAATGTCACACCTTGTCGAGCAGGTGGCCCAACTTCTGCTTTTTGGTTCTGAGATAATGGACGTTGCGTTCGTGCGGGGTCGACTCGATCGGCACCCGCTCCACCACGACCAGGTCGTACCCTTCGAGTCCGACGATCTTTCTGGGGTTGTTGGTCATCAGCCGGAGCCGGCGCACTCCCAGATCAACCAGAATCTGGGCGCCGATCCCGTAATCGCGCAAATCGCTCTTGAAGCCCAGCTCCAGATTGGCCTGCACCGTGTCCCGTCCGGCATCCTGCAGGCCGTAGGCTTTGATTTTGTTGGCCAGGCCGATTCCGCGCCCCTCCTGGTTCAGATAGAGCAGAACACCCTGGCCCTCCTCCTGGATCATCTGCATCGACCGCTGCAGTTGCTCGCCGCAATCACAGCGGCGGGAGCCGAACACGTCCGCGGTCAGACAGCCTGAATGCACCCGCACCAGCACATCCGCGTCGGGCTTGATCGCGCCTTTGACGAGGGCCACGTGTGTGCCGTGATCCATGTCATTCTCATACACGACGGCCTCGAAGTCGCCGTGACGGGTCGGCAGATTGGCCGACGCCACACGGTGCACGAGCAACTCGCGCTGCATCCGGTAATTGATCAAATCCTTGATGGTCACCAGTTTGAGATGAAACCGGCGGGCGAGCGCGGCCAGTTCGGGACTGCGTGCCATGCTGCCGTCCTCGTTCATGATTTCACAAATGACGCCCGCGGGGATCAGACCCGCCAGACGGGCCAGATCGACCGACCCTTCAGTCTGACCCGCCCGCTTCAAAACTCCGCCCGTCTGAGCCTTGATGGGAAAGATGTGCCCGGGTCTCGCCAGATCGGCCGGCGTCGTCTCCGGCGCGATGGCCGCTGCAATGGTGGCGGCGCGATCGGCCGCAGAAATCCCGGTTGTGACGCCCCGCTTGGCATCGATCGACACGGTGAACGCTGTGCCATAATTGGTGGTGTTTTCGGTCACCATCGGCGACAAGTGCAATTGGGCCGCCCGTTCCTCGGTCAACGTCAGACAGATCAGGCCACGGCCGTGCGTCGCCATGAAATTGATCGCATCCGGCGTCGCCGTTTCCGCCGCAATGACCAGATCGCCTTCGTTCTCTCGATCCTCGTCATCGACCAGGATCACCATCCGCCCGTTGCGGATCTCGGCAATGGCCTCCTCAATGGAATCAAAACGCACCTCTTCCGGGCCGGAAGCGTGATGGTCGTCACGTCGAATGGAATGATTGGTCATGGCTTGCTCACTATACCCAACCGTCGACGGGGTTGTCAATTTAAGCGGGGGGAACGGCGCCGT
>DATJYI010000259.1:0-6634 GCA_035499635.1 Nitrospiria bacterium
TTCACGCACGCCGCCCGGCGCCACAACCGGTCCGCTGACCGGGGCCGCCGCCGAAGGAACGTCCTCCTCCACCATCAGGCGCTGGGTGGACGATCCCACCCGGATCGTGATGGCGTACCGCTCGATGCCCACCAGTTGCGCGCCGCCAGGCAGCTGGTCGCCGATCCGGTAGAGGTTCTGGGCGTGGCTGCTCTTCTCCTCCAGCACGGCGAAACCGAAATGGCTCCCTCCGGTCACCGTCCCCACCAGCAAATGGGTCGATTCGATGGCCACCGGGGGAGGGGCCGATTCGGCCGATGCGGAGGTGGCGTCGCCCCGTTGATTGGGGTTGAAGAGGTTGCCCTTCAGGATGGCGGCCGTATCCGCCGTCGGCGGCGGAATCGCGACCGGCTCGCCGGCAGGCCGCGACGGCGGCATGGACGCCTCGATCGTCGCTCCCATGAACACCGTGGTCAGATCAGCGGCCAGATACGCCGAGATCGCCAGCATCGCCAGGGTCACCAGACGCCGCCGCCAATGCCACCATGCTATGCTCAGACGAGTCGACGGCACCGGCTGCTCCACCGTTCATTATTCCTCGCATGCCACTGAATGTCAAGTGAAACGGCGGCCACCCGAATCGAGGGGGCCGATGCAGGGGGAAGAGGCGATTACCCGGCGGTGCGGCCGGAGGCGGACGGCGCCTTTCCCGCGCCGTCCCGGCCGGCATGCGGGCCTGAACCGGGGCCCGAATTGGGAATAGACAATTGTGGAAAACCTGCCGGCTCAAGCAACTGCGAAATCAGCAGATCCATGAGGGGACCGGAGGCGGCGATGGTCAAGCCGCGCTGACTCGCCCATTTCCGGAGCGCCTCTTCCGTGCCCGGTCCCGCCAGGCCGTCGATCGGCCCCCGATAGATCCGCCGGTCGTACAACCGGCTCTGCAGCCACCGGACAACCGGGTCCGTCCCTTCCGCTGAGCCCGGCCACCGCCAGCCGTTCAGCGGCCGCCAATAGAGCCGGACCGTCCCGATCACCTCCCGGTCAATGGCCGCGGCCGGCCGGGTGACCATGCCGGCTCCGGGATCAAACAGGATCACCCGGTCGTTGACCACACGGGCGACGACGACGGGATGCGGCGGCCGGCCCGGCACGTGGCTTCTCCTCATGACGATGGCGGGATAGTTCAGCTTCAACAATTCATGACCGGAGAGCGGCAGCTGGAGCAATTCGAGTCGCCGTTCACGGGCCAATGTGGCGGGATCCGCGTTGACCAGGCCGTTCGGCCTCATGGGGGGCCAATCGGGCATCGCGCCCCATTGGTGCAACAGCATCAGGAGGGCCGCCCGCTCCATCAATTCCGGCGTGTCGGCCCGGATCACGTCGTTGCCATCGACGTACCAGGCCGGTTCCGGTTGCGGTGCCGCGCCCCCCTCACCGTCAAGAGCCGGCAACACCTGACCGGGAGCGGGCGGCGTGGCCGACGTCGTTCCGACTGACGACGGCGCACCCGTCTTCCCATCGACCGCTGCCATGCGCGTGTCGTGGTGATCCACTTTCAAGGCCGGCGGCGGGGTTGTTGATGCCGCTACTTCCGGAACGGCGCCCCCTTGCACGGAGCTCTCCGAAACGGTGACCAATGGGGGCACCGAGAGGGCGGGGCGCGGGGATTGCGGACCGTTGGTCGATGCGGAGGAAGGCGCGGGGGAAGCCGGTGCCGGATTCGACGGCATGATCACTTCCGTCGGCAACAATGGGATGCGGACGGCGGCGGACGCGGGGGCCGTGACCGGCGGAACCCGGTCGTCAGTCGGTGCCAATGGCGGCGTCAACGGACTCGTCCCAGAAGCCATCGGCCCAGAAGCCATCGACAATGATGGCTGGGGCGGTGTCGTTTCAGGAGGCAGCGTGCCGGCCGGTTGGCCCGCCGTCACGTCATGGTGGAGGTCGCCCGAGACGCCAGCGTCATCCGGACGACGGGGCGTAAACGTCTCGCCGACCGACGGCCTCGGCACGGGGGGCAACTCCACAGGGGGCGGCATGATGGTCGCAGGCTGTTCACGGGCCAGCAACGCCGACGGGAAGTGCTGTTCTATCGACTCCGAATTCCACCACATCGCTCCCACGCCGATCAGCAACAGCGCCAGCCCGATGGCGGCAACGGGTCGCGTCACATCGTAGCGGGGCCTGACGGACGGCACCGGAGTCTCCTGTGTCAGATGGGGCGGCGGCGGCTCGGTCACCGGTAGCATGGGGGTCAGTTCGCCGATCGCCTGGCTCATGACATATCCGGAAATGAGCCGGCTGCTGCGCACGTAGGCGGCCAGCAACGCCCGGTCGCACAGCGCATTGATCAGTCGCGGCACTCCGCCTGAATAGCGGTAGACCAGCTCCAATGCAGCCGGTTCAAAGTGCACGGCCTCGCGGCCTCCTGCCCGCCACAATCGATAGCGGATATAATCGGCCACCTCCTGGGGCTCCAGCGGCGTCAGGTGCGCGCGGACCACGATGCGCTGGTTGAGCTGACGGAGTTGCGGCAACGCCAGCTTGTCCATCAATTCCGGCTGGCCGATCAGCAGAATCTGCAGGAGTTTCGCCCGGGGCGTTTCAAGGTTCGATAGCAGCCTGACCTCTTCGAGGCAGTCCACCGAGAGCGTCTGCGCCTCATCGATGATCAGGACCGCGTTGCCGTCCTGCATCAGCTGTTCGAGCAGGAACCGGTTCAACTCATCGGTGAGCACCTTCTTCGAATAGCTCTGATCAGGGAGGCCGAAATCGTGGTTGATCGATTGCAACAGTTCCACGGTCGTCAGATTCGGGTTGAAAATGAGGGAGCTTTTCACGCGCGGCCCCAGCTGCTCGATGAGCAGGCGGGACAATGTGGTTTTCCCGGTGCCGACCTCTCCGGTCAGCACCATGAACCCTTTGCGCTCCGTGATGGCGTAGAGCCCTTCATTGAAGGCCTCTTCGTGGCGGGACGTGAAAAAAAAGAAGTTGGGATCTGGCGTGGGTTGGAAAGGAAGGCGCCGGAACTGAAAAAACTGTTGATACATGCCGACTTGTGGTACTCTGTCACAGAACAACTGCCATGTCAATAGATTTTGTGGTATAAAGAGTCGACGACCCCAAATTCTGGGGTTTTTACTCATGATCCGGTTGCTCCTCACCATTCTCCTGTTGGCGGCCTCATTCTGGGCCGGCTACCTGTCCGGCGGGCGGGAACAGCGAAGCCTTCAGCTCAATCTGCAGGAAATCAAAGACGAGATGGCGCGCCGGACCCTTGAACTTGAACGGCACGTGACGGCGGTGCGGATGCGCGGCCATCTGCTCGAAATGCGCGACGCGCTGACGACGGCCGAAACCCAAATCGATCATCAGAATTACGGCATGGCCCGCAGCTCGTTGGCAGACGCCCAGCGATCGCTGCAGACCGCGTTGAAATTGGACGAAACGGGCGAGCTCTCACGGCTGAAGCCGGTCGAGCAGCAGTTGGAGCGGATGCAGAGCACGGCGCATCCGCTCGGCCCCGCATCGATCGACACAATCGAGCGAATCAAGCAGGAGATCATCCCCGGGGATGCGGCGGACTAGAGCCGGCCGCCCGCGGGGCAGGACCAAGATCAAGCCGGTCGGGCGGACGCCGCCGCGCCACCGTGACGTGACGCCGGCTTAACCCGCGTTCCCTGCCTGAGAGTCCGCAGGGGGTGACGCGGGCGCCGGCGACGGCTTGCCGGCGGGAGCGGGACGCGCCCGCCTCAGTTTCCGTTGCAACCGGCGGCGCTGTTTGTGCAGCTGACGCAGCGCGGCGCCGTCACCGCCTACGGACCGTGCGGCCATTTTTTTACTCACTCGGACCAGTCGTTGCTCCAGTTGTTGAACCGTCGGCATGCGTGTGCTCCTCCCTCGGACTGATGGTTACCAGGTGTTGTACGGCGTCCCGTCCATCCCGATCTCTTCGCTGGTGGTGTGGATGTCATAGACGTCATCCCCGCACCAGGACGAGGCGTCGGGATCATCGCGATAGCAGCGCTTCCCCCAGTCGCGCGTCTGGGTCATCGGATCAATGGGAATCTGGCGCAAATACCGTTTGACGTCGACCTTGCTCGCCGCCGCTTGCGCGCCGGTGAGCTTCACTTCCAGCAGCGTGCTCAGATCCTTGGGATAGCCGAAGTCGTCGCTGACGTCCGTGCAGGTCAGCTGATTGGTTTTGCACAGATCTCCGATCAGCTGGTTGCCGTTGCGGTTCCAATCCAGGTGGAACTGGTCGATGGCCTGGCGGACCGTGCGCAACTGCTGGCGCAATTCCAGTTCCCGCGTCCGCTTGGCGTTCATTTTGACCATCGGCAACGCGACCGACGCGAGGATGAGCAAAATGGCCAGCGTCACCATCAACTCCAGCAAGGTGACGCCCTTGCCCCCTCTCATCCGCCACGCGGCGCGGCGGCAAACGGGAAGAGACGGGCGACTCATGTGATGCGTCGATCGTCGCGGCAGGTCTGCTCAGGCGGGGAGTGCGCTCGCTGGCCGGGTTCGTGCGGTGCAGCGGCCCCGTTTACCGGACAACCACCACTCCGCGCAGGGCCGTCACCGGCACCGGAGCATGATCCGGATTGGTGAAGGAGCCCGGCACCACCGCGACGGGAGAAGCGCCGGGCGCCTTGCTTCGAAAGATCAACGTGCAGAGCGCCCCGGCGCCCTTCGCGCCGTTCACGTCTGACAGGCGGGCGATCCGAAGATCGATCTGGCCCAGTTCGGGATTGGGGATCGCCGAAAAGGAGGTCGCCCAGTCCCCCTGGCTCATCAGGCCGCCCTCGACGGCATGATCGAACTCCAACACGGCGGGGTCGTAGGAGACCACGAATTCCGCCTCGGACAAATTCGAGACCTGATCGGCCTTCACCATGATCGTCACGGGCTCCTGCGCGCCCACCGTCAGCTGTTCCGGCGCCACGTGCACCACCGCTTGGCCGATGGAGGCGGGATCAACCGGCAGATAGGAGCCGGCGGGCATGGACGGCGCCGGCCTGGCGGGCGGAGGCGGGATCGGCGGTCCGGGGATCGGCACACTTTGCGGGGCCTGCGGCGGCTCCTGCGGTTGGGACGGCGCTTCCGGCACCGGGGGCGGGGCGACCACTTCATTGCCTTCGCCCGACGGGCTCGAGGGTCCGCCGAACGACAAGCCCGAAAAGAGCTGGCTGGTCGAATAGGCCTCTTCCGTCCCGGACCAGAAGGCGAGCAGATCGTTGCTGGGCGGCTCCAGTCTCCGTACCACGTGCGGCGTGATGGTCATGATCAGATCGGTCTTCAATTTCTGCTTATTGGTATGGGAAAAAAGCTGGCCAAGGTACGGGATGTCACCCAGTACCGGAATTTTGTTGAGCGCCGTCTGGTCCTGATCGCCGATCAACCCGCCGATGACGACCGTCTCGCCGTCATGCACGTTGAGCACCGTCTCGGCCGTCCGGTTGCCGAATTTGTACTGCTGGGCCTGCGTGACGTACTCGCCCTGCGTGATCACTTCCAGGTTGAGCTTCATCCGCACGTCGTTGTTCAGGTAGACGTTCGGCTCGATGCTCACCTTGATGCCGGTGTCCTTGTACTCGGTCGACGTGATGGTGGTGGTGCCGCCCACCGTGGTCGCCGTGGTGCCGGTCGAACTGGAGGTGGACAGCAGGATCGGCACCTTGTCGCCGACGTTGATCTTGGCCGTCCCGCCGTTGAGCACCCGCAGCCGGGGATTCAGCAGGGTCTGGGCGTCGGAGTCCTGCTTGATCATATCCACCACCACCGTGGGAAGCGTCAGGAAGACGTTGCTGCTGGTCAAATTGGTGAGCTGGTTCAAGGTCATCGTCCCGCCCGGGCCCGTGGCTCCTGGAGGCCCGACGCCGCCCGTCACGGTGGGTCCGCTGGTCGGCGACAGCTCCCATCCGTACGTGAGCAGCTTGTTCCGGTCCACTTCGATGACCTCCACATCCAGCATGACCTCGGCCGCTTGACGGTCGTTCGCGGCGATGACCTTGGACGCCAGGTCGAGCTTGTCGACCGTATCCCGCATCACGATGGCGTTCAAATCGTTATTGACGAAGACGCGCCGCGTGTCCAGCATCGTCCGGAGCAGGTTGACCATGTCCTTGGCCGGCACCACCGACAGGTAGAAGGTCCGGATCTGCAGGTCTTCATATTGATTGGCCTTGGCCTTGGTCTTCGGCGCGATCAGGATCGTCCTGTCGTTGATCCGTTTCATAAACAGGTTGTTGGTGGCCAGGATCAGGTTCAGCGCCTCGGGAAACGAGGCGTCTTTGAGGAAGACGGTCACCGGATCGTCCCTGACGTCCCGGTCGAACAGGATATTGATACCGTAGCTCTTGGAGAGCAGCTCGAAGACCTCTTTCAGGCGGGCCCCCTGGAACTTGAGGGTAATGGGCTCCTTCGAGCTGAGCGCCAGTTCCTCCTCCGAGTTTGACGACCGCTTCTTCTCGGAGATGGCCATCACCGCCTGCTGCGCTTCGATCAGCGACGGATTTTTTTCCAGCGCCGCCTCAAACTCGCCGAGCGCCTCGTCCAGGCGGCCGGCCTTCATCAACTGGCGGCCAGCCTCCATCCGCACCTCGGCCTGCCTGGCCTGCACCGCTTCGTCAAAGGCCGTCCGGTGCTC
>DATJYI010000260.1:0-16551 GCA_035499635.1 Nitrospiria bacterium
TATGCACTCGCTCAGTTCGGGGGAGCGATGCTCACGCTCCCCCGCCCCCCCATCGCCCATACGTGATGTGCAAATGGCTCGCGTGTCAAATCGACGCTCGGCCCCTGGCCATCGTCATACCTGCGGTCGGCCGAGCTTCGAGTCAGGGCTGGGAAGTCTTCCACTATCCACTGCCTCTACAACTCCTTGATGTCGAACCAGCGGCTGATCCGGTCGTAGCGCAGCACCGGCCCCTCCTTGCAGATGAACAGCGGGCCGTACTGGCAATGGCCGCAGAAGCCCACCGCGCACTTCATGTTCCGTTCCATCGACACGTAGATGCGGTCCTCCGTCACGCCCCTCTCCATCAGCTCCCGGACGGCGAATCGCATCATCACCTCGGGGCCGCACATCATGACGAGACTTCGATCGGGATCGATGCGCGCCTGACGGAAGAGGGTGGTGACAACACCGACGTGCTCCTTCCACCGGCGGTCGGGACGGTCGACGGTCAGGTAGACCTCCGTGTCCGGCGCCTTCCTCCAGGCGCGAAAGCGCTCCCGGTAGAGCAGGTCCCCGGGTGTTTTGATCCCGTGAAAGATTTTCAACGCGCCGTAGGCCTCGCGACGGGCCATCACATAATTGATGGCCGCGACCACCGGCGCACAACCCAGCCCGCCGGTGACGATCAGGACGTCCCGGCCCCGCGCCTCTTCCAACGGCCACCAGCTGCCGTAGGGACCCCGCAGGCCGATGACGTCTCCGCGGTCGAGCTCGCAGAGCCGGTGGCTCACCGCGCCCACCGCACGGATGGTGTGATCCAGCAGTTCCGGATCGGACGGATCGGAGACGATCGAGATCGGCACCTCGCCGACGCCGAAGTGGTAGACCATGTTGAACTGGCCCGGCCGGAACTGAAACCGACGGCGCTGCGCCTCATCCGTGAAGCGGAGCCGCAACGTCCAGATCTTCGGCGCCTCCCGACGCCTTTCGACGACTTCCGCCGCCATTGGGAGCATGGCATTCATCTCTTTCACCCGTCGCTCGTCACTTATTTCGCCTCTTTCTTCTCGCTTTCCCTGATCGCTCTTACCTCCTCCGTGATGTCGATTCCCACCGGACACCACGTGATGCACCGGCCGCAGCCGACGCAGCCGGAGCTGCCAAACTGGTCCTGCCAGGTGGCCAGTTTGTGGGTCAGCCACTGCCGGTAACGGGACTTGGTCGAGGTGCGGACGCTGCCGCCGTGGATGTAGGAAAAATCGATCGTAAAGCAGGAGTCCCACTTCTGCCACCGCTCGGCGTGGTCGCCCGACAGATCGGTCACCTCTTCCACCGTGGTGCAAAAACAGGTGGGACAGACCATCGTGCAGTTGCCGCAGGTCAGACAACGGGCCGCGACGTCGTCCCAGCGGGAATGCTCGTAATTCCGATAGAGGAGCTCTTTGAGGCCCGTGGTCTCCATCGTCCGGCCCATCCGGCGGGCGGTCTCGGCCACGATCCGATCGGCGGCGGCCACATCGGCCTCATCGGCCGGACGGGCTTCGAGTTCGCCGAGCAGCTCGCGCCCCTCGTCGCTCCCCTCCTCCACGACGAAAAGATGGCGTTCGCCTTCCAGCACCTCGGTCAAGGCCAGGTCGAACCCCCCCGTCGCCTTCGGTCCCGCCTGCATCGACACGCAGAAGCACGTTTTGCCCGCCTGGCCGCAGTTGACCGCCACGATGAACAGTCCATTCCGGCGGTCGCGGTACGACTCATCGACAGAGTCGCCCCCGATCAGGACCCTGTCCTGCACGGCGATGGCGCGCAGTTCGCAGGCGCGCACGCCGATGAAGGCGTAGCGCGTCGCCGGCTCTTCATCGGGGAGGAACCGTACGGCGCCCCCCTGCCGTTCGGACCGCCACAGCCGGCGGGTGGGAGGGTGCAGAAAGCGCTTCCAGGAATGGGGACCGACGGTGTAACCGAACAGGGCGGCGTCCGGGCGCCGTTTCAGGCGATAGACGCCGCCTTCCTGTTCGTCCGTCCAGCCGACGGGCAGGTCATCGGTCGTGTGAATGGTGTCGTAAACGATCGCGCCGTCCCGGACGGTGGGGCCGACCGGACGGTAGCCCCGACGCACCAGCGCGTTCAGCATCCGATCAAGCGCCTGTCGGCCGATGACCTTCATCATCCGGTCCGTTCGCCGATGGTCACCTCGCCGTCGATCGGCCCGGCGCCTGGAGATGCCGTCACAATCGTGACGCCAATTTTGGGCGTTATCGCAATCGAGTTGTGCACCGTGCAGCCCTCGAGCACTTTTTGCATGCGGTCCCGCATCGCCGGATCCAACTTCTCGGCCACGGACGGCGGCAGGTGGACATGGGCCGTCATGATGCCGACGCGGTGGGGTTTCTCTTCATAGTCCCATGCCATCATCACCTTCAGGCCGCCGGCCGGCAGGTGATGGCGCTCGCAAAAGCGCGCGGCAAAGTGGCCGATGCAGCTGCCCAGCGACGCAATGAGCAGTTCCACCGGCGTCATGCCCTGGTCTTCCCCGCCTTCATCGGATGGTTGATCAACCAGCAGCCGGTGGTTCCTGATGTCGACGGCCAGCTGGCTGCCGCGGATCCAGGTCACGCTCATTGATTCCATCACCGCACCACCAGCACGGAGGTTGAGGTGTGCTTGACCACCTGATGGGAGACGCCCCCCATCCAGACGCGTCTCAAGCCGGTCAGGCCCCGGGAGCCGATCACAACCAGATCGGCGCGCATCCGGCGGGCTGTCGTCACGATTTGATCGGCCGCGTGCCCCATGACCACTTTCGGCGCCACGTTGAACCCGGCCCGCCGCAGCGGCGTAACGTAGCGGTCCGTCACCATCTGGAGCGGCAAACCCGCCGGATGGGGCGGCAGCGGATAATCCCAGACGTAGAGCGCGGTGCCTCGCAGCCTGCCGGGCGTCCAGTGACGCGCCATCCATCGCATTGCCGACTCCGATGACGCGGACCCATCAACGGCCAGCAGCCACGTCGTGATCGATGGCCGCGCGGCCCTGACGACGAGCACCGGGCAGGGGGCGTGGGCCACAACCTTGTGGGAGACGCTGCCCAGGAGAAAACTTCGAATATCACTCAGGCCCCGTGAACCGATCAGGATCAGGTCCGATTTCTCCCGCTTGGCCCGGGCGATGATCTGCTCGGCCGGATCGCCGCGCACCACCACACCCTTCGTGCGCGGCCACCGGGCGGCAATCCGACGTGCCATGCCGGCCGCGAGCCGGTCGGCCGCCCGATGTTGTCGCTGGAGTTCGACCCGCATCAACCGGCCGTATTTGAGGGCGGCGAGCGGCGAGAGCGGCAGAGGCTGCGCCAGCGCGGCCGAATCGAAGACGTGCAACACGGTAATCCGGGGCTCCTCGTTCACGGGCAGCCGCGTCAGCAGCCGTGCCGCCCTGCGCGCATAGGTCGAACCGTCCACGGCCAGCAATATGTTCATGCGTCTCTCACTCCTTTGCGACCGTCTCCGCGTCGCGATGTGTCCGTCGCCACCATTTCTCGGCCTCCACTGCCGCATACACCGCACTCGCCGCCAGCAGGCTGAGGCCCAGCTCCGGCGCCGTCAGCGCCACCGTGTGAAACACCGTCTGCAGCGCAGGACCGTAGGTCATCACCGCCTGCAACGCCACCGTCAGCATGACGGCGCCGAGCAACCGGGGATTGGACGCCAGACCGATCGCCCAGAGCGGTTTCCGTTCCGAACGGATGGCCAGCACATGCGCCATTTGTAGCATGGTCAGGGTGAAAAAGGCCATCGTCCTGGCGTGGGCCAGGTCCCTTGTCACAAGCGCCCAGTCGAACACGCCGATGGTCAGCACGCCCATCAGCAGGCCCACCCAGCAGACGTGCCAGCCCAATCCCCCGGCAAAGAGACTCTCATCCGGGCGGCGCGGCGGCCGCCGCATGAGATCCTTCTCGGCAGGCTCCACGCCGAGCGCGAGCGCAGGCAGGCCGTCGGTCACCAGATTGATCCACAGGATTTGAATCGGCAGGAGCGGCAACGGCAACCCAAAGAGAATGGCACAGAACATCGTCAGGATCTCGCCGCTGTTGGTGGCGAGCATGTACCGGGTGAACTTGCGGATGTTGTCGTAGATTCTCCGCCCGCCCTCGACGGCCGACACGATGGTGGCGAACTGATTGTCCAGCAGGATCAGATCCGCCGCGTCTCGTGCCACGTCCGTCCCGCCCCGCCCCATGGCGACGCCGATGTCGGCCAGCCGCAACGCCGGCGCGTCGTTGACCCCGTCGCCGGTCATGGCGACGATCTCCCCCCGCCGCTGGAGGGCCTGGACAATCTTGACTTTCTGTTCCGGCGAGAGACGGGCGTAGACCGAGACCGTGTTGCCCCGGGCGGCCAGCTCTTCCACGCTCATCGTGTCGAGCTCGTCTCCGGTCAGTACGGGCCGGCCCGGCTCGTGAATGGTCAGGCCGAGGGCGATCGCCTCCGCCGTCACCCGGTGATCGCCGGTCATCATCACCGGTCGGATCCCCGCCTGCCGGCAGCGCGCCACCGCATCCTTCGCCTCGGGCCGCGGCGGATCGATCATGCCGACCAGACCCAGCAGGCACAATTCCTGCTCGACGGCGGACAACGACTCACCGGACGGCGCCGAGGACAGCCGTCGCGCGGCGCAGGCAAGAATGCGCACACCGTGCGAGGCCCAGGCCCGATTCAGCGTCAGAAGCGCGTCCCGCCGCTCGGCCGTCAGCGGGACGGCCCCTTCGCCGTCGGCCACGGCGGCCGACCTGGCGAGCACCGCTTCAATACCGCCCTTGGTGAAGACCGCAACGCCCCCGCCCGGATCCCGGTGCAGGGTCGTCATCAATTTTCGCGCGCCATCGAACGGCAGCTCGCCGATGCGCGGATAATCGGCCTCCAGCTTCGTCTTCCAGAGACCGGCCTTGGCGGCGGCCGTCAGCAGGGCGCCCTCGGTCGGATCGCCCAGCACGCGCCACCCGCCCTCCTGGCACTGGAGGAGCGCGTTCGTGCAGAGCGCGGCGGCCTCAAGCAGGTGCCGGAGCGCGGGATCGGCGGCGGCATCGACCGGTCTCCCCCGTTCGGTAAACGTTCCCTCCGGCGCGTAGCCGGCTCCCGTGAGCGAGATCTCCCGGTCGCGCTCCCGCCCCCCTCCGGGACTCCACACGACGATCCGCTCCACCGCCATGACATTCTGCGTGAGCGTGCCGGTCTTGTCAGCGCAAATGACGGTGACGGAGCCCAGCGTCTCGACGGCCGGCAGTCTGCGGATGAGCGCCTGTCTCCGGATCATCGCCTGCGCGCCGACGGCCAGCACGATCGCCACCACGGCGGGCAGCCCCTCCGGAATTGCCGCCACCGCCAGGCTGATCGCCGTCAACAGCATGAGATCGGCCGATTCGCCCCGGAGGAGACCGGCCAGAAAGATCACCGCGGTGATCGCCAGCGCCGCCCCCGCCAGCCAGCGGCCGAGCGAGGCGAGCCGGCGCTGCAGCGGGGTCGGCTGCGCATTGACCGACTGCATCAGATGGGCGATCTTCCCCAGCTCGGTTCCCATCCCCGTCCCGGTGACGACCGCCGTGCCGTGTCCGGAGAGCACCGTGGTACCCATGAAGACCAAATTGACGCGGTCGCCCAACGGCGCCCCCGCGGCGGGAAGGGTCCCGCGTTCTTTGTCGACGGGCACCGACTCGCCGGTCAGATGCGACTCGTCAACGCGCATCCCGACGGCTTCGACCAACCGCCCGTCCGCCGGCACCCGCTGCCCCTCCATCAGCTCGATCAGATCACCCGGGACCAGGTCCCGTGATGACCGTTGCCTCCAAACCCCTTCACGCCTGACGACGACCTTCGGCTCTTCCAGCTTCTTGAGCGCCGCCAGGGCCCGCTCGGCCCGGTACTCCTGGCCGAATCCCAGCACGGCATTGAGCGCGACGATCACAAGAATCATCGCCAAGTCGGTCAGATCACCCATCCACCAGGCGATCGCGGCGGCCGCCAGCAGGATCAGGATCATCATGTCGGTCAGTTGTTCGAGAAGGATCAGCCAGGGGCTTCGGCCCGGCTCTTCCTTCAGCAGGTTCGGCCCGTGGGCCCCCAGACGCCGGGCGGCCTCCGCCTCATTCAGCCCGGCGGGCGAGCTCCCCAGCCGCGCGAACGCGTCGTCAACGGCCAGCCGGTGCCACAGGGGCGCGTCCACCGCCGTCATCGTCCCGTGCGCATCCACCATGTCCTCGATTCCTTCAGCGCCGGCATCACGGCGGCCGTCGCATCGTATCCGGATCCGGATTTCCGGCCCCCAACGCCAGGGCCGGGATCATGCCGGCGCTCAGATCGACCGCCAGGATCTGAATGATCGACAGCGGCGGGGGATTTCTGGGCCATCGCAAAGGCCGGATCGGGCGCGATATCGGGGATGCGATACCCATTCTGCAGGGCGATCAGATCGCGGGGCACCAGGACGTCGACGGGGACCTGCTTGAGCTTCCCGTCGCGCAGCGCGTGCGCCTGATGCGGGAGCAGTTGCCGCAGCGCCGCGATCGCCTGCTCGGCCCGATATTCCTGCCAGAAGAAGAAAAGACCGTTGATCAGGATGACGCCTAGAATGGCGACCCCCAGCGCCGTCATGCCTTTGCCGGGATCGTTCCACTCGGCGAAGAAGGCCAGCCCCGCGGCCAGCCAGAGGATCAGGGCGAAAAAATGGGTGAAACTTTTTGAGAATCTGACGGTCAGCGGTTCGGTCCTGATCCGCTCCACGCGGTTGGGTCCGAATTCCTGAAGACGGCGCCGCGCTTCGCCGCCCGATAAACCGGACGGGCCGCTTTGCAAACTGGCCAGCGCGCCTTCAACCGTCAGGCGATGGATCTTCGTCACACCGGACCTCACCGTCTCGAGCGACGGGAGCGGATGGTGAGGAGCACGGGGGGCCGCGGCCATGGCCGCCCCGGTGATGGGATCAGGCCGGCTTGCCCTGGTTCGCCACCGCCCGCGCCGCCCGCTCGATCTCCGCCTGATCCCCGAGATAGAAATGGCGGATCGGCGTCAGATCGTCGTTCAGTTCGTAGACCAGCGGAATGCCGGTCGGTATGTTCAACTCCACGATGGCGTCATCGGACACCCGGTCCAGATGTTTGACCAAGGCGCGGAGGCTGTTCCCGTGCGCCGCGATCAGGACCCGCCGGCCGTCCTGAATGACGGGGGCAATCGTCTGGTTCCAGTAGGGCAGAAACCGGGCGATCGTATCCTTGAGGCTCTCGGTCACCGGCAACTCGTCGGAACGCAACCGGGCATACCGGGGATCCCGGCCGGGGAACCGGTCATCATCCGGCGTGAGCGCGGGCGGCCTTACATCGTAGCTGCGACGCCACAGTTTGACCTGGGCTTCGCCGTGGCGTTGAACGGTTTCCGTCTTGTTTAATCCCTGCAACGCCCCATAGTGGCGCTCATTCAGCCGCCAGCTCTGCTGAACGGGAATCCACATCAGATCCATCTCTTCGAGGATGATCCAGAGCGTCTTGATCGCGCGCTTGAGCACCGACGTGAAGGCAGCGTCGAAATCATAGCCACCTTCCCGGAGCAGGCGCGCGGCCGCCGTCGCCTCCCGGACGCCCTTCCCGGACAAGCCGACGTCGATCCAGCCCGTGAAGCGGTTCTCCTTGTTCCACTCGCTTTCTCCATGGCGGATGAGCACGAGGCGTTTCATGGCGCGGACATTCTAGTCGGCGGGGAAAAAGGGAGTCAAGCCGAAACGGACTCCTTCAATCGAGGGAAGAGCCGCTCCTCCTCGATCGCCACATGTTCGCGGAGCCACCGCACCAGACGCACCCCATGCTCCCGCACCCTGGCCAGCGGCGGGGCGGTCGGCGTCGTGCACCAGTCGAGCAGATGGCGCGCTTCGACTCCGATGGCTTCATCCTGGATCTCCAACATCCGGACCTGCCAATGGTCCGACTTGGGCAGACGTGAAAGGAGCTCGGGAAAGAGGAGGTCGGTCTCCTTTTTCCCATGCTCGGCAAGGAGGACAGTCAGCCGTTCCAGCGACATCCGAAGCTGCGCCGTCTGGAGCGCATTGTTGGATTTGGGCGGAGGGAGGAATCCCTCCAGTTCCCGGGCGAGGTCGAGCACCTGTTCGTGCTCGCGTTTCAACTGGATGAGCAGGTCCCGCATTGGCGTCATCAACTCGGGGCGGGATCAGGACCCGCTCACCCTCTCATTAGGAGCCGACCCGGAATCTCTCCTGCGTCTCGTAGTGCGGCAATTTGACTTGATCGGCCTCAAACTCGAAATTCATGGTCGTCTTGCTGTTGGGGGCGACCGTGATCTCGCGCTCGATCGGCTGGGTGTGCACGTGCCACACGATGATTTTATACGAGCCGGGGGGAATCCCGTCGATCGTGAACCGGCCGTCCTGATCCACGCGGGCATAGTAGGGATTGTCCACGGCGAACCCCCACGTCTGCATGAACTCGTGCATGCCGCAGATCATCTGATAAATATGATGGTGCTTCTCAAACACAATGGTTTGGTCGCTCTTGGAATTCGGGGCCATCGGCACGTTGAGAATGATATTGCCCTTGTCGCTTTGGTAGATCTGGCTGTTATGCAGGAGCGGATCCTCGTTCGTCAATTTCAGCGAACCGTGATCCTGCACGATGTTCAGGAAGGGGAAAAACTGGCACCCCTTCGACTTGATGGTCGCCGAGATCGGGGCATATGGTTTGCCGGCTTTGACCCCCTCGATGGCCACGACGACGTCCTGCAAGCCGCCATCCTTGCCCGTGCGAAATTCAGTCAGTTTGACATGGCCTCGGCCGTCATAGATTTCAGTATTTTTCTCACAATAGGGACCGAACGGGTAGAGCACAACCGGGAACAGGCGAGGCGGCGGAGGCGCGCCTTCCAGCACGACACGGCCTGAAATCGTGCCTCCGTTGGTCACTGACACGGTTTGATAGCCGGTGGTGGTTGAAGCCGTCAGAGGGGCGGGCATGGCGATGAGCGACAAGAGTGCAGCCCCCATGCCAAATAGCGTGTATCGTCTCATAGTAGCCTCCGTTCACATCAAATCGGGAACCGGTTTTTCACCGTTCTTGAGATCGGTATTTATAAATATGATACTTCAAAATAAGGACTGTGTATACCAAAAATTGGGCCTTCCACAAACAAACGGGGCAGGGAATTGCTTCCCTGCCCCGTTTCGCCTGCTTTTCAGTGAAATGGCCTGCTTTATCGATCATCTCAAGGTAACGAGGCAGCGACCGTGTCACCGGTCGTGGACGGCGCCTGCACGGCCCGGAGGCTCGGTCCACCGCTGTTGAGCGGATGGATCTTGCGATCGCCAGCCGGCAACACCCGCAGATAGCCCCATTCGCCCGCTTGCGCGTAGGGCATCCGGTGATCCTGCCAGACATAATTGCCGGGAAGAGCGAAAGGACCACCGGCCGACTGCAGAACAATGTCCAAGTCCTCGCCCGAGCCGAATTCGATCGAGCTCTGCTGGTCGGCCCCCACCATGTTGGGCTTGAGGGGGAATTCATGCCCCTCCAGGCTGAAGATCTGATTCTGCTCGTTGAACGCGCCGAACACATGGATCCTGACCTGATCACCCGCGTGGGCGAGAATCACCGGCGTTGCGATATCCGTCTCCGCCGCCACGGCGCAGGGGGTGTACATGGTCCCCGCCTCGCACCCATGATCCTCCCGCCAGCTCCAGGGTTCGCTCCGATAGTTCACGCCCGTCAATCCCGCGATATTCTGGATGTAGGGCATGAACGCCGTCCCGATGATGTTGTCCTCGTCTTGGAAGAAGAGGGAGGCATCCCGGTAGTCGGCCCGCGATTCATTCCCGGGGACCGAGCGGTCGATGATCACGTCCGCCTGCCACGCATTCTTCATGCTGACATCCTCACCCGTGACCGGATCCCGGTAGGTGGAGCCTTTCGGCCCGATGATAATTGCGCCGAACATGCCGTCACGGATGTCATTGATAAAGTTGCCCCAGTCCCACACCAGCACGGCACCCTCGCCGGTGGCGGGATGTGCATAGAAGGTGTAGAGCCGGCTCTGGCCCGGTCCGATGGTCTGATCCCCCGGATTGTTTCCGACGTTCACGCCCTGGGAATCCTTCGGATCGAACGCCAGCATGTCCGCCGAGAAAGAGGCGCGTCCCGACTTCATCTCGTTCTTCAGCGTGACCTTGATGCAATCACCCACGTTGACGTGCAGCGTCAAGGGCGACGGCTGGAAGCTGTCCATCGCCACCTTGGACTTCTCGCCCTCGAGCATGAAAATCTTGCCCTTGGGATTCGCCACCTCCAGCTTCCGGTCGAAGTCGACGTCGATCGTGTCCGGCGCCTTCGGATTGAACTTCAACGCCCGGTCGACCGCCAGGACGGTAAAGCTCTTGACCGGCGCGTCGGCGGGGCAGACCGACTTGTCCGAGGCAGGGATCACCTCATGACCCGGCAGCGGTTGCAGGTCCTTCACCGGCTTGTCGAAGACTCGGAAGATTCCCCAGCTTCCTTCTCCGAGATGGGAGGCCCGGCCGTTGTAGTACAGATAATCTCCGGCCATCTGCTGCGGTCCGCCCGCCTTGCTGACCAGGTCGTACCGCTCGGCAATGCCGACGTGCCAGTTGTTGCGCAGATCGGAATGCTCGGCGTACCGCTCCGTCCGGAACTCATGGCCGGCGATCTTCCAGGTGTGGCTCTCGTTCATCATCACGTGCAGGAGTCGAAAGACGACCGGATCGCCAAGGTAGGCGCGGAGGAGCGGCGTGTCGGGATCCCCGTGCACCTTCGAGGAAAAGACCAGGGAGGGATCCGGATTCACCTTCAGCCGTTTAGCGATCGATTCGGTGCGGAAGAAGATGCCGCCGCCCGTCGTATGCGTGCCGCCGTTGAGCATCTTGACCGGCGTCACGTCCAGATTATCGGGCATGTGGAAGAACAGCACCTGGCCGGCGTCGATCGCCGCCTGGATGGTCTGGCCCGGCGGATTGCCGGCCGTCACGACCTGCGCCGTGTAAGGGACCGTGTCGTGCAGGTACATCACCATCTCCCGGAAGCTGCCGTTCACACCGAAGCCGATCGGCTCGGTGCTGTGGATGTCCGCGATCGGACCGCTGCGGATCTGCTTGCCCGTGACCGGATCGTGGTAGGTCGATCCGACCGGCTCGACGATGAGCCCGCCGACCGCCCCGTGCGGCCACGTCGTGCCGCCCAGCGCGTGATCGTGCCAGAAGACCGTCCCAAGATCGGCGTCCACCCAGTACCGGTAGCGGACGTACTCCACCGAGGCGATCTCCCCCTTCTTGTGCGCGTACTTGAGCGGCTCGTTGAAGGTCAGCGTGTATTCGCCCTCCTTCGAGGCTTTGGTGTTCTTCGTAATCCACCGCACTTCGGAAGTTTTCACCTGTTCCATGCCGATCATGATGTCGGTGCCTTCATGATAGGGCTGAGCCCCCGCCGCCAACTGGATCGTGATGGTTGAGGCCCCCGCTTTGGCGTCGTCCAGCAGCTTGGAGTTCATCGGCACAGGCAATCCCGCCTGCTTTTCTTTCTTGAACTCGGTAAACGGCCGCATCGACTGTTCGTACGAAAAACCGGTGATCACGCCGTCGGAGGCCTGGTTGTCGAACTGCATGAAGTGGGGGTGGATGTTGATCTTCGACATCTGGAAGTTCGTCGTGTCGTTGTCCAACCACTCGCTCTTCAGGATCACGTCGACGCAATCATAGACGTTGGCCCGATAGACGAGCGGCCGGGCCAGCACATTGTTGGCACGGATCGCCGACTCATCTTCGTGCAGCACATAGATCGTCCCGTGCGGGTCGACCACCGCCTGCTCCTTGCCGACCGCGTGGTTCAGCATGATCGGCGTCTCGATGAAGTGGATCGTGTACTGTTTCCGGCCGGCATTTTCCGGACAGAGGCTCCACAACCCCTGCTCGCCGGGTTTGGCCGGCAGCGTGGTCTCCGCATTCTTCACCCCGAGACTGCCCGGGTCGTCGCCCACGGCGACGTTCGTCTTGTCGACATGGATCGGCTCCAGCCAGGGGGCCGGGCCGTGATGACGCGCAAACGGCACTCGCTTGCCCAGATGCGGCTTGAAGTGCGGCCACGCCAGCTTGCCCGTCTTCTCATCAAAGAGGATGGCCGGCCGTTTGCCCGGCATCGGCGAGGCGTACTTCGGCCACGGGAAGGCGCCGGTCACTTCCGGTTCTCCCAACGCCTTGTTCCCGTCCCACGACCAATCCCACACCGTCGCGTCGTAGGCCTCGATCTGGCCCTTTTCGTCGGACGTAAATCCCGGCTGGCCGGCCGGCGGGAGCATCATTTTGACCCAGTCCTTGATCGAAATGTCTGGAATGGGCTTGGAAAAGTCGGTCTTGCTGGCCGTGACGTTCCATTTCTTGTCGTACCAGTCCATCGTTTTGCCGACGAGCTTGTCGGAGGTGACCCCCGGCTTCATCCTCCCCTTCCGGTCGGGCAGCTCCAGCAACGCCGGCATGGTATCGGTGCTGCCGTAGGGATAGTTGCCGTTCTGCAGCGTGTTGTAGACCCGCCAGTAGGACCACATGCCGGCGACGTAGTGGTGCGCGACGTGGCAATGGAAGAGAAAATCGCCCGCCAGCTGCTGGCAGAGGCCAGAGCCGCACTCCGTATTCAGATCGAGCGCCTCGGACGGCCCGATGACCTCCACGTCCACCCGGTCGGTCGTGGTCCTGATCACCGGATATTTGACCGGTCCGTTGGAGGCCGCGATCAGCAGCTCCGACGCCTTGGTGTCGGCAAAGGGCTGCCGGAGCCAGCGGATCGATCCGCCGTGGGGATGGTGCGAATGGAAGACCTCTCCCCCGCCGTGCACCAGCCGGAACTTGGCCGGATCGCCCATATAGGAGCGGGGCAGCGGCGTCGGCACATCGCCGAAGGTGTAGGCGCTGTAGGCCATCGACTCGTCTTCGAAGTGGAAATATTTTTCCTGCAACGCGAGATTGTTCACGCCGAACGGCTCGCTCCGATAATTGAGCGCACGGGCCGACGGCCGGTAGGCGTCGGTGTTCGGGTCGCGCTGCGGAATCATCTCGCCGTGGCGGTTCAAGGGGCGGAACGACTCATCGCCGATTTCATGATAGAAGAGCACAAATTCCCGGAAATCGGGGATGCTGGGATTGGCGATCATCACCTCCCAGCCGCTTTTCGTCTCCTTGCCGGTGATCGGGTCAAGATAGGTCGATCCAACCGGCTCCACGATGAAGGAGCCGATCATCCCGAGGCTCGCCTGTTCGCGGCCGACGTGGCTGTGCATCATGTGCACGCCCTCTTGCTCGTCGGGCCGGATGAACCACTCGAACGTCTGGCTCTTGCCGGGTTTGACGTTGGAGTCGGGATTGGCCGCCGTGGCCGCCGCGCCGGTTGATTTGATGATCATGCTGGAGCCGTGGATGTGCAGGCCCACGTCCTCCCCGTCCAATTGATTGTGCAATGTGATGATGACGCAGTCGCCCTGGTTGGCCCGGAGATTGAGCGGCTGGATCAGGTTGGTCTGCAGACCGGTCGAGACGGCGCCGGGATCATAGCCCTCCTTGGCCCGCGCGCCCGCGTTCCGCTTTTCCTCGTCCCGCACCTTCTGGATGTTCTCGGTCAGGACATACATGTAGCCGGGATGGTAATCCAGCCACTGGTTCAGCGTGATCTCGACGTTGATGGCCGCCACGTCATATTCCTTGACCGGCGCGCTCTTGGGACAATGGCCGCCGGCCGTCACCGTTTCACCGACGGCCGTGGGCCCCAGGAAGAAGCTGCGGTCCATCTGCTGCATGGAGGACATATCCTTAAAGGGCCCCTGCGAGCCGTGGGACTCGTGCTGGCCGCCGCCCTGGTTGATCTCGTCCATCAGCTTTTGCATCGCCTCGTCAACCTTCACCCGATGCGCGTCGAGCCCCTCATTGGCGTATTCGCGATCGAGCTGATCTTTCAATTGGGAGTTCCATGACGCCGGAGCCGCTGGCGCGGCCGCTGCGGTCATTGCATCGTGGGCATCGTGGGCATCGTAGGCATGCAGCTCTTCGGCCGATGCCGCGGCCAGAAAGCCGAGCCCTCCGACCAACAATCCGGCAATGGCTGTTGCGGTCACCCACAGCAAACCGTGCGATGCGTGATCTTCGTGTGTCATGTGGTGCCTCCCTCGACAGCTGTCATTTCAACACGGCGGCCATCAGATCATCCACCGTGGCATGGTTGATGTGCGTCTGATCGTAAATGGTGAGGCGATTCGCCTCCAGCGTGCAATGAATGATGCGGGCGTGATACCGGCTCATCAGCTCCTGCAGCACCGCCTCGTCCCCCGGCCGCCGCGTGTCGCTGAAGCAGATCACGACATCCGGTTGAAACGAGTGACTCTTTCGAAGGGCAGTTCGCGCATCGGGCGCCGTTTCGATGGCCAGTTGGTCCTGTTGTTGCTCCAGAAGACTCATGAGTCCCGTCCCAAACAAGGATCGCGTTGCGATCAACAGCAGTCTCCGTTTTTTCACTGGGCCCTGGCGGGTTCATCCGTTATGATCCGCAGTGTACTGGAACGGCGCCCCGGCGTCTATTCCACAAAGGGCGTAATTGGATGGATATAACGGGTGAGGGCGCGCTCATCCGAAAGGGGTAGGCGCGGATGACACTCAGGGGAATGCCGAGTTAATTAGCGAAAAGCGGTTTGATCTTCAACGTGCGGGTTTTATTCGAAAATCAAGAGCAGCCTACAGGATCTGCCGAACGTCAATCGCGGTCGCGCACCACTAAGCCGACGGGCGGAGCCGGTCCGAAGGAGGTTCGGTCAGGCCGTGTTGATGGGCATAGATCGCCGCCTGAACCCGGCTGTTCATGTGCAGTTTGCGCAGGACGTTTTTCAGATGGATTTTCACCGTGTTTTCAGCGATGCCCAAGTGGGCGCCGATCTCCTTGTTGCTCTGCCCCTTGGCAATACATTGCAAAATCTCCGTTTCCCGGGCGGTCAGCGCCGATGGGGACCGTTTCACCGGTTGTTCCGCCTTTTTGGCGATGGCGCGGAATTCCCCCAACAACTTGGAGGCCATCGCGTGGGTGATCACTGGCTCGCCCTTGCTCAATAAGCGGATCGAGGAGATCAGCTGCTCGGGTTCCACGCTCTTGATCAGATAGCCGTTGGCGCCCGCTTTGACCGCCGCGAAAAGGTCGACGTCCTCCTCGGACATGGTGAGCATGATCACGCGCGTGTTCGGGAGTTGTTCGCGAATGGCCTGGGTGGCCAGAATGCCGTTGTGGTGGGGCATTCTCACGTCCATGAGGACCATGTCCGGCCGCAGCTCCATCGCCAGGCGCACCCCCTCGTCACCGTCCTTGGCTTCTCCCACAACTTCGAGACCCTCTTGCTGGCGCAACAGACTGATCAAGCCCTTGCGAAACAGGGTGTGATCATCGACCACAAGGATGCGGACTGAGGTCATGACGGTCAGGGGACGGTGACGGACAACGGCAGGGTCAGGCGCAAGGTCGTCCCTTCGCTGGGTCGTGATTCGCACTGGAGGCTGCCGCCAAGGTGGGACGCCCGCTCCCGCATGATCTCCAAGCCCAGGTGTGTGGTTCCGTGCCCATCTTCCTTCTCGGGTTCGAATCCTCGGCCGTCGTCCCGCACCGTCACTTCGAGGACTGTGGGTGAGGCGCACAATTCGACCACGACCATGCGGGCCCGCGCATGCTTGCGCACGTTGGAGAGGGCTTCCTGAATGATTCGAAACACCGGCACTTGCGCCTCCGACCGCAAGGCCGACGGATCGCCGTTGATGATCACCTGCGTGCGGATCGCCGTCCTCTGGCCGAACTCCTCCAGGCAGCGGATCACCGAGTCGGCCAGTCCTTCGCCATCCCTGAACTTCATCCGGAAATCGACCAGCAGGGCCCGCACCTCCTCGCACGAATCGGAAATGACCCGGCGGATGTGGTCCAATTCGGCCGCCGCGCGTCCGGGATTATCTTCCAACAATGTCCGGAGTTTGAGCGTCTCCAGATTGAGGTAGGCCAACGATTGGGCGATGCCGTCATGGATTTCCTGGGCGATCAGTCCCCGTTCCTCGACCACCGCCAGTTCCCGCATTCGAGCGGACAGCTGTGCGTTTTCCACCGCCACGCCGATGTGGCGCCCCATCAATGTGAGCAGCGCGTGGTCGAGATCCGACACGGCGTGCGGCTGCTTCTTGTAGAGCGTCAAGATGCCCAGCGTTCGCTCCTTTGCCGTCAGCGGAATGCTGACCACGGAGCCGAATTTCTCTTCCCGGCATGCCGGACGGACCAGCCGGGGATCGGTCATCAAATTCTCCGAGACGATCAGCTGGCCCGTGCGGGCCGCCTCTCCGCAGAGACAATCGCCAATCGGGATGCGCCGCTCCGCACAGACGAACCCGCCGGACACTCCCAGACTCGCGGCCAGCTTGAGCGAGTGGGTGGCAGGATCCAGCACATGAATCGAACCCATGTCGGCGCCGGTCAACGACAGCAAGTGAGTGAGCGCGTCTTGCAAGGCTTTTTCA
>DATJYI010000261.1:0-12415 GCA_035499635.1 Nitrospiria bacterium
GGCCAGGATCCTGACCGTTTCATGTACTCAAAATGGGGACAGACACCATTTAATCTCAGTCATGAGCACAAAATAGTGTCTGTCCCTATTAAGTGTTTGAGCTTGGACGTTATACGTTCTTTCTTCCGGAAAGTGTGACTCTGCAGTCATTTCTCTTTAACCAACATTTCAGATTGAAATCGTTGGAACCTCTCCTTGTCTGAATAGCCATATTCACAATTCGAGGGTCTACTATTTGATTTCTCATCATATTTGGCGTAGCCTCATCAGGAGGATCAAAAATAAATCCTGCTTGAGCTCACACAAGAATGACTTCCAAATCCTGCAATCGAATAAGATTCATCACATACCAGTTGCCGGTTATTCTAGGGTACTTTCTGCTTACCGCATCACCAACTTGGGCCTGGGAGCCATGGAGTTATATTGCCGAGCCAATCGACGGACGAGTGCTTGATAAAGAGACCGGACAACCGATCGAGGGGGCGGTGGTTGTCGCAAACTGGGAATTGGCCAAGCCACCAGAAGGAAATACCGATGCGTGGGTCATTATTGAAACAGTGACTGAGGCGGATGGGCGATATCACATTCCGGGCTGGGGCCCCAAAACTCGCCCGTGGTTTCGATGGTTTGATCACCAAGATCCCAACCTGATTGTTTTCAAACCTGGTTATTGGCATGAGTCCTACAGCAATGGTGACCCTTATTTTTTAAGGGGGACAAATCCTCCAGGGGCAAAGATACGAAAGTCATATTGGAATGGGAGAGACATTAGTCTGGTCCCTTTCCGCATGGGACAGGAGATTGAGCAAGGAGAGATTTTTAATTTTCCTGAAATGACACATGATGACAAAACAAAGAAGATAAAAATGACGGAAGAGAAGTGGGTGGATCAATTACAAAATGTGCAACTGTCTGTAGACTGGAGCGGTGGCCGCTCGGATGAATGGGGCGAGAAAGAGTGGCTCAGAATCAAAACGTTGATCAGAGCCATTAATGAGGAATGTACAAAGCTTTCTCCTCAGCAACGAATTGGCCTTACGGGAGTTCCAAAAAAATACAGAGCGTCTATTCTAGGAGATGTTGCGCCATGCCCTTAGCAATGTTGAAGATATGGCACAAGACTGGAATCGCTGTTGCAGTAATCTATATCACAGTTTTCACGTTCTTTTATTCACTGGTGATTATTTATGCTCCCCATGGAGAATCGGGCCTCGGTTACTTGGTTGCATTTATGACCATTCCGTGGGTTGGATTTCTATTTGCAGTAGGAATAGGCCAAGGAACACTCGGAGTTATGTTCTTGACAGGTTTATTTGCCGGGATAATGAATGGCGTGGTAGCAATGACTCTGGTGTATCTAGCCATGAGATTTAAGAGAGCAAATTGAGGGCACTTATCGGCACGCTGATGTTAGCGTTCATGCTGCTCTGGGCAACGACTTGGCCTTCATCAGCCTGGGCGGATGGTCCCTATCGAGGGAAGGTGATTGATGCCGAAACGAAGGAGCCAATCGAGGGAGCGGTGGCCGTGGCAGTGTGGATGAGAAGAATTTTTAATCCCGTTGAAGGTCAAGAGAAATTTGCCGAAGCAAAAGAAGCGTTGACTGATAAGAACGGAGAATTCGTGATTCCGGGGTATACATGGACGTCGATATTTATAGATTTTATTGGTGTTCAGCCTCCTCGAATTTATATCTTCAAGGCGGAATATGGGGATTTTCCATGGCATCAAATATCCCCAAACCCAAAGCAGAGCAACGCAGCACTCTTGGAGCCACTTAAGACACACGCGCTTGTAGAATTACCACGATTAAAAAGCAGAAATGAAAGATTGAACGAACTTAGTAATTATTCGATTTGTTGCTTAGTTCCAAGTAAAAAGATTCCTAATTTTATTAGGATGGAAAATCTCGAGAGGAAGAACTTGGGAATCGAAGGAGAAATAAAATGAAGCTGCGAGTTTTGATTGCTCAAGCGGCGAATATAATTTGATGTTAACTCTTTCTCTCTGTAATCAATAAGTATCTGAAACTCCAATTTTGTCGCTTTGTCCGGTGTAATAGTGATCCGCGCTGTTAAACTGGTCCAATGAAAAATTTTATAAAGCAACCATGTTGGTGCCGGAGAGCCAGCGAGGGCAAACTATTCTCTACATTTTACTCATACTCCTCAAGGTGCAGCAGGGCTGGTGAGGAGCGCCGCCATTGAGGTGCCCATGTGATTGTTCTCGATGCCTAACTTTTTCCTTTCTTCCTCTTATTCCTCAGAAGGCTCCGCCTGGGTGGTGACGAATGCCGTCTGGACGACCGCCACCTCCATGGCGAAGATCAATGTGGCGGTCTAGAACTGAGGCAAGTTCTGAGCTACCCCTCTTTTTTTCTTCAAAAGGTGCGGTCATAGGCGGTGAGAAGTGCCGTCTCGGAGGCCGCCCATGTGATTGTTTTCTGTACCCATCTTTTTCATTTCTTTCTCTTATTTTTCAGTCGGCTCAGCCGGCGGCGGTGCGCCGTGCACTCTCGGCGGCCGCTCTAACTTACGGACTTTGTGTATTAATTCTCTCTCTTTTCCTCCTGCATTTCACAAGGGTGCAGCCTGCATTGTGACGAGTGCCGTGTCGGAGGCTGCTTCCTCAACTGGTTTCAATGCATGAAGCAGCCGAGACCCGAGGGCTGGCGAGCACCGGAAGCGCAGCCAAGCCCGTGCCGAGGAACCATGCAGGCTGCACCATACCTCCCCCGTGGTTGCGCAACGGTTTTCCCCACCGTTATAATAGTTGGACTATGCCATCCGTGACCCAAGAATCCATCCTGGCCGCCCTGAGCAAAATCCAGGATCCCGACCTGCACCGGGATATCGTTTCGCTCGGCTTCGTCCAGAATATCAAGATCGACGATTCGAAGGTTGCACTCGACATCGTTCTGACCACTCCCGCCTGCCCGGTCAAAGACCAGATGCGCGAGGAGGCGACTAGACTCGTGTCCGCCCTGCCTGGCGTCTCGTCGGTCAAGATCAACATGACCTCCAACGTCACGCAGGGACGCAGCCAGGTGCGCGAAAATTACATCCCGGAGGTCAAGAACACCATCGCGGTGAGCAGCGGCAAGGGGGGCGTGGGCAAGACGACCGTCAGCGTCAATCTGGCCGTCGCGCTCGCGCAAACGGGCGCCACGGTCGGCTTGCTGGACGCCGACATCTACGGCCCGAACGTGCCGCTGATGATGGGGGTCAAACACCCCGAAGAGGGCTCGGCGGAGAACAAGATCAAGCCGGCCGAACGGTACGGCGTCAAGATCATGTCGATCGGCTTCTTCGTGCCCGAAGACCAGCCAATCGTCTGGCGCGGGCCGATGATCCACGGCGCGATTCAGCAGTTTTTGCGCGACGTCGAATGGGGCGCGCTGGACTATCTGATCGTCGATCTGCCGCCCGGCACGGGCGACGCCCAGCTTTCGATCGCGCAACTCGTGCCCATGACCGGTGCGGTGATCGTCACCACGCCTCAGGATGTGGCGCTGCTCGACTCGCGCAAGGGGCTGGAGATGTTCCGGAAGGTCAACGTGCCGGTCTTGGGGATCGTCGAGAACATGAGCTACTTCGTCTGCCCCCACTGCTCAAAGACGACCGAGATATTCAGCCACGGCGGCGGCCAGAAGGCGGCTGAGAAGCTCGATGTCCCGTTTCTCGGCGAGGTGCCGATCGACCCACAGATCCGCCAGGGCGGTGACGAGGGGCGTCCGATTGTCATCGCCGATTCCGATTCACCACAGGCCAAGGCATTTATCGCCATCGCCGGCAAGGTCGCCCAGCAGGTGAGCATTCTGAACGCGGCGGCGCCTGTTGAACTGAAAATCATTCAGTAAGGGCGCAGCATGCTGCGCCCTTACGGCGCCGTACGATCTAATCATTGCCCTGTCTTGGCTTGAGGTTCTTGATCCATCCCGGCCGTCCCCGCGATTCCCGTTCCCTCAGCCTGACCAAAAACCGGATCGGGGTGCCGAAAAAGCCGTATTGCGCGCGCAGTTGATGCTCGATGAACCGCAGATACGACGGTGTAATACCTTTCGGGCGGTTGGTGAAGAGCACGAAGGTGGGCGGTTTTACGCCACCCTGAGTCAGATAGTAGAGTTTGACCGGCCGGCCTCGGTCGGTCGGCGGCGGCTGCTTGGCCATCAACCGACGGATCAACCGGTTCAACTGGCCCGTCGTGATCCGCTGCCGGCAGCCGTCCAGCACCCGGTCGAGCTGGCCGAAGATTTTATTGACGCCTCGCTTGGTCAGCCCGGAGGTGTAAAGCACCACGGGATCGGGAATAAAGGGGAAGAGCCGCCTGATCTCCGATTCCATCGCCTCCCTCGCCCTCGGCACGCCCGCCTTGGTGTCCCATTTATTGATCAGCAGGACCAGCCCTTTGCCCGCGTCGATCACCTGGCCGGCCAGCTTCGTCTCTTGATCGACGATCCCCTCGCTCGCGTCGATCACCAGCAGCGCCACGTCGCACCGTTCCAGCGCGTCCAGGGCCCGCGCCACACTGTAGCGCTCCACGCCCCGATCGATCTTGCCGCGCCGGCGGATGCCTGCCGTATCCACGAACAGATAGGGCCGGCCCTGGTGCAACACCAGCTCATCGACCGTATCACGGGTCGTGCCCGGCGTCGAGTCCACTACCGCCCGCTCCTCACCCGTCAGCGCATTGAGCAGCGTCGATTTGCCGACGTTCGGCCGGCCGAGAATGGCGATTTTCGGCGCATCATCCGCCTGTGGCGGCGCGGCCCGCTCCGGCAGACGGCCCGCCGCCTCGTCCAGCAATTCGGCGACCCCCTGCCCCTCCTCGGCGGAAATCGGATAGAGCGGGCTGATCCCCAGCCGGTAAAATTCATTGACCAGCATCCTGCCGCCGGCGGTGTCGGTCTTGTTGACGGCGTAGAAGACCGGCTTGCTCTGCTTGCGAAGCTTTTCTACGATCAGCTCATCCAGCGGGGTCAGACCGTCCCGGCCGTCGAACAGGCAGATCAGCACATCGGCTTCGTTAATCGCCTCCTCCGTCTGGCGCCGGACCAGCGCGAGCATTCCCGTAGTCGCCTCCGGATCAAGGCCGCCGGTGTCGATCAGCCGGAATGACCGCCCCCGCCAGTCGGTCGTCGCATAGTGGCGGTCACGCGTCACGCCCGGCAGATCCTCAACGATCGCCGCCCGCCGCCCGATGATCCGGTTAAAGAAGGTCGACTTGCCGACGTTCGGCCGGCCGAGAATGGCGATGGCGGGAAGAGGAGCGAGTGGTTCGACCATGGCCCGGCAGACTAACACGCCCCTTCAGAAGAAGACAACCACGGCCCGCCGTCGGCATGGCATCCCGGGGCATACCACGCACGAAGGCCGATTTCAACGATGAGCTTGCTTGCCGATCGACGGAGCCGTGTGATATGAATAGGCGCGGTATCTGAATCAAGGGGAGCTGCGCTTCGACTCGGCCATGGCCGTGGGCCATGCAGCCGGCTCAGATTCCGCCTTCGCAGACAGGGGCTGCGAAGCTTCATTCATCTCCCCTTGATAATCCCCATCGCCATACACAGCTATGGTTAAGTATGATCACCGACAGATCGAGCCGGCCTGGCAGGAGCGCTGGCTGGCTCAACAGGCACCGGTCACCGAAAAGGGGGACCGGCTCCGCAAATATTACTGTCTCGTCATGTTCCCCTACCCCTCCGGTCGGATCCACATGGGTCACGTCAGAAATTACACGATCGGCGACGTCATCGCCCGCTCCAAGCGGTTGCGCGGCCATCGCGTGCTGCACCCGATGGGGTGGGACGCGTTCGGCATGCCGGCCGAAAACGCCGCGATCGAGCAGGGGGTCCACCCCGCCAGTTGGACGATGCACAACATCTCCTACATGAAACAACAGCTGCAGCGGCTCGGCATCTCCTACGACTGGAAGCGCGAGGTGACCACCTGCCGGCCCGATTATTACCACTGGAATCAGTGGTTCTTCCTCAAGATGTACGAACGCGACCTCGCCTACCGGAAACGGTCGGCGGTCAACTGGTGTCCGAAATGCCTGACGGTGCTCGCCAACGAGCAGGTGATCGACGGCGCCTGCTGGCGGTGCGATTCGGTCGTCACGCACAAGGAGCTGGAGCAGTGGTTTCTCCGGATCACCGCCTACGCCGAGGAATTGCTCGCCGGCTGCGACCGGCTGACCGGCTGGCCTGAGCGCGTCCTGACGATGCAGCGCAACTGGATCGGCAAAAGCGAGGGGGCCGAGGTGCACTTCCCGCTCGAGGACGGCTCCGGCGCCATCACGATCTTCACCACGCGGCCCGATACGCTCTACGGCGCGACGTTCATGAGCCTCGCGCCGGAGCATCCGCTGGTCGAGCGGCTGATCGAGGGCCGGCCTGAAGCCTCGACAGTGCGGGCCTTTGTCGAGCGGGCCGGCCGTCTGGACCGGACGACCCGGTTGACGGGCAACTTTGAAAAGGAGGGCGTCTTCACCGGCGCCTGCGCGATCAATCCGCTCACACGGCAGCCGATCCCGATCTGGATCGGCAATTTCGTCCTGATGGAATACGGCACCGGAGCGATCATGGCCGTGCCGGCCCACGACCAGCGTGATTTCGACTTTGCAAAAAAATACGCCATCCCGATCCGCATCGTGATCCAAGATTCCAGGCGGTCGCTTCGCCTCGACACCATGACCGAGGCCTACACGGAGGAGGCGGGCTGGATGGTCGATTCCGGCCCCTTTACGGGCCTCCCACAGGCCGAAGGCAAAACCAAGATTATCGATTACCTTGCCGAACACGCCCTCGGCAATCGCACCGTCAATTACCGCCTGCGCGACTGGGGCATCTCCCGGCAGCGCTACTGGGGCACGCCCATCCCGATCCTCTACTGCGACCGTTGCGGCGTCGTGCCGGTGCCTGAGGAGCAGCTCCCCGTCCTTCTGCCCCGCGACGTGCCGTTTACCGGCAAGGGGGGCTCGCCGCTGGCCGAAAGCGCGGAATTTCTCAACGCCACCTGCCCGCGCTGCGGCGGCAAGGCCAGACGGGAGACGGATACGATGGACACCTTTGTCGATTCGTCCTGGTATTTTCTCCGTTACACGGCGCCGCGTGAGACCGACCGCCCCTTCCGCCGGGAGGCCGCCGACTTCTGGATGCCGGTCGATCAATACATCGGCGGGATCGAACACGCCGTGTTGCACCTGCTCTACTCGCGCTTCTTTACCAAGGTGGTCCGCGACCTCGGCCTGCTCGACGGCGACGAGCCGTTCGTCAATCTCCTCACCCAGGGAATGGTGATCAAGGACGGCGCCAAAATGTCCAAATCGAAGGGCAACGTCGTCGATCCGAATCACCTGATCGAACAATACGGCGCCGACACGGCCCGCCTCTTCTCGCTCTTCGCCGCGCCGCCCGAAAAGGATCTCGAATGGGATGACCACGCGGTCGAGGGCGCGTCGCGCTTTTTGCACCGGGTCTGGCGGCTGATGACCGATCACGCCGGGCAGGTTCGTGCGGCGCCGCGATCATCCCCGGTCGATCCGCGGCAGCTGTCCGACCGCGCGCAGGCGCTGCGGCGCGTCACCCACCAGACCATCCGCCGGGTGACGGCGGACCTGGACAAGTCCTTCCAGTTCAACACCGCCATCGCCGCGTTGATGGAATTCTACAACGCGATCGCGGAGTGGCTGTCCATTCGAACGAATGGCCGCGCAGCCGCCGACCGGTCCGACGGCGACGGCGGCGAACCGGCCGCCCTGGCCGGCGCGCTGCGGACGCTGCTGGTGCTGCTCAGCCCGTTTGCGCCCCATATCACCGAAGAGCTCTGGCAGCGGCTCGGTCACGACGGGTCGATTTTCGACGAACGCTGGCCGGAGGCCGATCCCCGGTGGCTCAAGGAGGAATTGGTGACGATCGTGCTGCAGATTAACGGCAAGCTGCGCAGCCAGCTGCAGGTCCCGCCGGAATTGGACGAACGGGAAGTGGAGACGCGCGCGCTCGCCGATCCCAAATTGCAGCCCTGGATCGAAGGCAAAACCATCCGCAAACGGATTTATGTGCCGGGCCGATTGCTGAATCTGGTGGTCTGAAATGAAGGGGCCGGAGTCCAGTAGCCGGAGTCCAGTAGTAACAAAGACCGCCGAGGAGTTTCGAGTTGTTTCCCTGGACCCCGGACCCTGGACCCTCATTTTTTTCGCTCTTCTCCTTTTTCTCTCAAACTGCGGCTATACGATCGGTTCGTCCGGCCCTCCCATGCCGCACGAGCACGGCGGCCATCCGGCGCGAACGATCGCCGTGCCCGTGCTGGCCAATGCCACTCCCGAACCACAGCTCGGGGAAATCGTGACGGAACAGGTCAAATCGGAATTGCTCGCCGCCGGTCCCTGGCGGATCCTGAACACGGGCCAGGAGCCGCAGTTGTTGCTCAACGGCAACGTCAGCAGGCTGAAGGAAACGCCGGTCGCCTTCGATGCCGACAATCTGGCCACCGAATACCAGATGGAAATCCACGTCGATTTCACGCTGGTCCGGTCCGCGGACGGTTCGACGATCTGGTCGGCGCCCGACCTGATCGGCCTCGCCGATTATTACGTCGACAAAAACAGCATTTCTCTGTCGCGCGAATCCAAAGTGCGCGCGTTTCATCAGGCCGGACAACGGCTTGGCCAGAGCATCGTGCAGCAGCTGGAACTGGTGCCGGATGCGACGGCGGCGCCCTCCGGCACGGCGGGCGGCAGCGCGACCGGCGCCGGCGCGGCAGGCGGGCCGCCCGCATCGCCCCCGGTCGCCACCCCGGGCGCCGAATGACCCGTCATGCACCGGCGCGGGGGCTCCGGCCCCATCAACTGCGTGCCGCGCTGAAACAGTCTCCGCCGGCGCCGCTCTATTTCTGCGTGGGGGAGGAGCCCTATCTGACGGCGCAGGCGCTCGACGTGCTGCGGTCCGCCACGGTCGGGCCGGATGACCTGTTCAACTATCAGCGATTCGACGCCGGCGACGTCCCGGTCACGGAGATGCTCACCGCCATCGACACGCTGCCGGCGTTCGCCGAACGGCGTCTGGTCGTGATCGCCCGTGCCGAAGCGCTGCCGGCCGAGGCGCAGGCCGCCCTGCTGGCCGCGCTCGACACGCTGCCTCCCACCACCTGTCTGGCGATCACGGCGTACAAGGTCGATCAGCGGCGCCGGCTGTTTGCCTGGCTCAACCAGCACGCGACGCCGATCAACTGCCAGCCGTTGCTGGAACGGGAACTGCCGGCCTGGCTCGTCAACCAGGCGGCTGCATGGCACCTGCAGCTGACCCCCGACGCGGTGCAGGCGTTGCTGGATCAGACCGGTTCCTCATTGCACGCCCTGGTCAATGAACTGGAGAAACTGCAGTGGCATGCGGGGCGGCCCGCCGGATCGACGCGGATGACGATCACGCTCGAACAGCTCCGCGCGGTGGCGGCCAGGGAGCGGGATCGATCCATTTTTGAGTTGACCGATGCGGTGGGCCAGCGACGCAGCGCCGAGGCGCTGTCGATCGTCCGCCGATTGCTGGAACAGGGCGAGCAACCGGTCGGCCTCACGATGATCCTGACGCGCCACATCCGCCGGCTCCTGCTGGCGAAGGTGATGCGCGAGGCGGGGGCGTCCACGGCCGACCTGGCGCGCCGCCTGTCCGTCGCGCCGCGCTACGCGGAGACGCTCGGTCGGCAGATCGCCGGCTTTACGCGCGCCGAGCTCCAGCAGGCGATGGCCCGTTGCCTGACCGCTGACGCGCAACTCAAAGGTGGTCGGGCGCCGAAAGAGTTCGTGGTCGACGGATTGATTCTCGAGCTGTGCGGGGCGATGACCGGGCCGTTGATGGTGACGCCGTGAACCCCGGCCGCCTCGGACGGATTATGACGCAGCGACGGAGAGCTGATGCAGCCGTTTGGCCAGGCGCGCCGTCGTGCGCGATGCGCGCGCTCTGGTGATGATCCGCTTGGACGCGGCCTTGCCCAGAGAGGAAGCGATCGGCGGCAGCAGCGCGGCGGCGGTCTTCACATCCTTCGCGTCGAGTGCCGCCTTGACGGCCTTCAATCGGGTCTTTAATTCGGAGCGGATCGCCCGGTTGCGCAGCGTTCTGGCTGCGATTTGTCGAATGCGTTTGGCTGTTGACGGTCGATTCACCCTTCCGTTCCTCGCTGTGGCTCCCGGCGGAGGCCCCGCCCGGGGAGCCACGTTCTATCACAGCGCACGACGGCGCGTCAAGTGGAACTGCCGCGCGGACCGCCGCCTCCGTCCCTCCATTCCGCCCGCGGAGCGGACCCCCGACCCGACTCACAGTCCGGCGCGACGCCGGCGCAGACTCCCGGTCCATGCCATGGCCTGCGTCGAAACGCCATGACGGACCACGACGACCATCACCGCCACCGACGGGCCCTGACGGGAGCGGCGGGCCTCATCGGCCTGTTTACGCTCCTGAGCCGGCTGCTCGGCCTGCTCAGGGAGATGGCGGTGGCCTGGATCTTCGGCGCGAAGGACGCGGCCGACGCCTTTTACGTGGCCTTCCGTTTGCCCAACCTGCTGCGGGAACTGGCCGCCGAAGGGTCGATGTCGGCCGGGTTCATTCCCGTCTTCACGGAGTATCTGTCCACGCGGTCCCGGCAGGAGGCGCGCCGCCTCGCCAATGCCAGCTTCACGCTGATGTGCGTCGTGCTGACAATCGTCAGCCTGATCGGGATGCTGGCGTCACCGTGGCTCGTGCGAGTCATCGCCCCGGGTTTTTCCGCCCACGTCGAGAAATTCAATCTGACGGTGTTGCTGACCCGGATCATGTTTCCCTACCTGCTGTTTATCGGATTGGCCGCGCTGACGATGGGCGTGCTCAATTCCCTGAAGGCGTTCCGGGCGCCGGCGCTGGCCTCCAGCGCGTTCAATGTCTGCGTTATCGCGGTGACGGTGGCCCTCGCTCCCCATCTCAACCAGCCGGTGATTGCCGTGGCGATCGGCGTGCTCGTCGGCGGGCTCGCGCAATTTGTCGTCCAGATGCCCAGTCTAACCACTCACGGCATGGGCTTTCAATGGCGGTGGGCGCCTTCCCATCCCGGTCTGAAGCAGATGTTCTGGCTGATTGTGCCGACGACGATCGGCCTGTCGGTGTCGCAGGTCAACCTGGTCGTCAACACGCTGCTGGCGTCGTGGCTGCCCGGCGGCAGCGTGGCCTACCTCAATTACGCGATGCGGCTCATTCAATTTCCGCTCGGCCTGTTCGGCGTGGCGGTGGCCACGGCGATTCTTCCGACCCTGTCGAATCACGCGACGCTTGGGGAGCAGGCCGCGTTCAGGCAGACGACGCTGTTCGGCTTGCGGCTCGTCTTCTTCATCACCGTGCCTTCGATGGCGGGCTTGATCGTCCTGCGTGAACCGATCGTCCAGGTGCTGTTCCAGCACGGCGCGTTCGACGCGCGGGCCTCGGCCGGCACGGCGAGCGCGTTGCTGGCCTACAGCGTGGGGCTCTGGGCCTTCGCCGGCGTGCGGGTCGTAGTGCAGGCGTTTTACGCGCTGCAGGACACCCGCACGCCGGTGCGCGCGGCCGTGGCGGCCATGCTCATCAACATCGCCTTGAATCTGCTGCTCATGGGCCCCCTGCAACACACAGGGCTCGCACTGGCGACTTCAATTTCGTCCATCATCAACTTTACCTGGCTCTTCTATCTGCTGGTGAAACGGCAGGGCGGTTTCGATTTGGGCGAGATGCGCCGGTCTTACGCCAAGGTCATCCTCGCGTCGCTCGCGGTGGTGCTCGTCGGCTGGCCGATCAGCGTCATGGCGCTGTGGCAGCAGAATGGTGACGTCTGGATGAAAGGCGTGTGGCTCGCGATCGGTCTGGCGGGCAGCGTCGCCGGCTTCTGCGCCGCCAGCGCGTGGCTGGGCAGCGAAGAACTGGCGGTCGTATGGCAATTGGTGAAACAAAAATTCATCAAACGATCCTGACTCCTCGGGCCGAGATCACAATCGGTGCGGCGCGCGCCGGCGCGCTCGGCACACCACAGGCGCGTTGGCCGTTTCCATCGACACGAATCATTGACAACCTTTTTCGCCTGTGTTATGTCTTAAAAGAGATCGGTCACGGAGGGAGAGACACGATTCATCACGCGCCAACACCGGACGTCGCAGATAAAAATTTTCGGCCGCTTCATCTCCGACCGTCAACCACGACGTCCATCCCTCCAGACGTGTGTGGGTGCGCCCTGCCATCAATCGTTTCAGCGCGTTCATTTCCTTTCATCCCGTCGTCATCATCATCCGTCGTGCGTGGCCCCGTTCGCTCCCGTCATGACTCCGTGACTGTCATGTGACCAGTCCGGCGCGGGGGATAGGGTGTTGATGTTGGGTCTTCACAGGGATGAAAGGGGGTGAGACGTACCGTGGCAAAGAAGAAAAA
>DATJYI010000262.1:0-4653 GCA_035499635.1 Nitrospiria bacterium
TATCTCCCCCCGATGCCCCCCATTGATTATTGGAGTCAGGAGGTACGATGGAGCAATACGCCGGGATAGGCGGGCGGGAGTGTCCCTTCGATGGGGGTCATTAGGGGGAGGGACCGGAACCTCCCCCCATATCCCCCCATCGGATTTACACAGTTAGCTCAACTACTCATACGCTTCCATGGGAGCTTTCTCAATAAACGGGTGGCCGCAGGAGGTGCAGGTGACGAAAAGGAGGCTTTCACGGACATTGGGCATGCAGCGGAAATCAAGGCGGGCGCCGGCCTCCTGGCACGACGGGCAGGGCAGTCCGGTCAGCCAATTAGCCGTGTCCGGATCGATCTGATCGATGGGGCGCGTGGGTAGGCGGAGTTTGAAATTATATCGGCAACCAGCACAAAAGACGGTGAAAAGCGACTCCCCAAAACTCTGCTCTTCACGGGGATGGAGGGCGAAGCTCGACTTCCCGCAAATCGGGCAGGAGATGGCTGTGAGGCGTTGCTCGATATGTTTGAGGTCGGGCATAATGGTGAATTCTTAGCATAATATAGCCGGACGGACTTGGGCAAGGGAAACCGTCAGATCGGGCGGCGTCATCCGGTCTTGTCCGCCGGCTGTGGATGGACCGGCTCCAGTGGCGCCCTGGATGCCATAAATCAATGATTTTCCCTTGACAATCCCGGGGAAAACCACGGTATAATGGCCTTCCTAATCACGGTCAGGTTCCATCGAACCTTGATCGTCGATACACGGCATCTTACACGAACAATGCGACCGGTTGTTTGACCCGCCGGTTGATAGATGGACTATCAAAGATTGTAGAGGAGGAGCCGCATGTCTCTATTGATCACGGGTGAGTGCATTAACTGCGGGGCGTGTCTGCCCGAGTGCCCCAACGAAGCGATTTTTGAAAACCGGGGCGATGCCGAAGGCAAGGGACTCTATGTCTCTGAAAATAACGGCAAAGACGTCTATGTGATCTCAGCCGACCGGTGCACGGAGTGTGTCGGCCATTTCGATCAGCCCCAATGCGCCGCGGTCTGCCCCGTGCCCGATTGCTGCGTGCCTGATCCGAAGCACCCGGAAACGAAGGACGTGCTGTTCGATAAGGCGAAGAAGATCAACCCGGACAAAGAGTTGGACCCGAATCTGGGTTGGGCCGGCGTCCGCGGGTAACTACGGTTTTCGTCAACCACACGGGGAGCGCAGGCTGAATGGTTTCTCCCCGGTCTGAACGGTGCGCGTTCGTACAAACGGACGGCATCAGGGCGGCGTGTCAGGCGCCCTTGATCCGGACGGCTCCCGCGGCTCCAATCGCCGATCACGATCACGCCCGACTCGATTGAAAAGGAGCGACTGTGGCGAAAGTGCTTGAAGGTCCGGGGATGGAGCTGCTGAAGAAGTGGGGCATGGAGACGCCCCGCCACGTGGTCATCACCTCGTCCGATCAGTTTTCCCACCTTGCGCACGTCAACGCCTGGTTGCGCGATTCGAAGCTCGTCGTCAAGGCGCACGAGGCGATCGGCTCGCGCATGAAGCTGGGGCTGGTCAAGGTCGGGCTGGATCTGGCCGGCGCCGAGAAGGCCGCCGGGGAGATGCTCGGCAAATCGGTCGGCGGGATGACCGTGGGCCAGGTGATCATCTCCGAGATGGTGGCGCACGAGAAGGAATATTACGTCGCGGTCAAATCGGTCAGGGACGGGGCCGAAATCCTGACCGCATCCGTCGGCGGCATTGAAATCGAATCCCAGTGGGACAAGATCCAGCGGTTGTTCGTCCCGGTGGGCACGACGCCGCAACAGGCCGAGCTGAAAAAGCTGGTCAAATCGGCGGGTTTTTCCTCCGACCTGATCGATCCGGTCGCCGAGTTCCTGGCCAAGTTGTACGAATGCTACGATCAGGAGGACGGCCAGTATCTGGAAATCAATCCGCTGACCCGCCGCACGGGCGACCGGCAACTCGTCGCCCTGGACGCGGTGATCATGGTCGACGGAGATGCCCGCTTCCGCCACCCCGACTGGAACTTCACCTTCGCCTCCGAGTTCGGCCGCCCCTACACCAACGACGAGCGGGCGATCATGGAGATCGACAGCCGGATCAAGGGCTCGGTGAAATTCATCGAGATTCCCGGCGGCGACACGGCGTTGCTGCCGGCCGGCGGCGGGGCGAGCGTCTATTACGCCGATGCCGTGGTGGCGCTGGGCGGCAAGCTGGCCAACTATTCGGAATATTCCGGCGACCCGCCGGACTGGGCCGTCGAGGCGTTGACCGACAAGGTCTGCTCCCTGCCGGGAATCAAGCGGATCATCGTCGGCGGCGCGATCGCCAATTTCACCAACGTGAAGAAAACCTTCGCCGGGATCATCGGCGGCTTCCGCCGGGCCAAGAGCGAGGGCAAGCTGGATCGGGTGCAGATCTGGGTGCGCCGCGGCGGCCCCTATGAAAAGGAAGGGCTGGCCGCCATGCAGGCGCTGGAGAAGGAAGGGTTCGACATTCACGTGTTTGACCGCTGGACGCCGCTGACGGACATTATCGACATGGCGATCCAGGGCAAGAGGGCCTCATGAGCATCGTTGCGACCAAGGACACGCGCGTCGTCATCCAGGGGGGGCCGGCCGGCGTGAACGCCGCCCGCCGGATGGCGGAATTCTGCCACCTCATCAAGCAGCCCTTCACGGTCTCCGCATTTGTGTTTCCCCCCGACGCCGGCAAGACGGCGGAGCTGCCCTACGGCAACCGGCTGATCTCCATCCCGGTCTACAAGACGGTCGCCGAGGCGACGGCGAAGCATCCGGAGATCAACACCAGCCTGGTCTACGTCGGTCCGGACCGCGCCCACGCGGCGACGATGGAGGCGCTCAACGACGAGAAAATCAGGCTGGTCTCGATGATCACCGAAGGCGTGCCCGAAAAGGACTCCAAGCTGCTGACCAAGGCGGCGCGGGAACGGGGCAAGCTCTTCAACGGCCCGTCGGCCATCGGCATCATTTCGGCGGGCGAATGCCGGTTGGGCGTGATCGGCGGCTCGTTCGACAATCTGGTGCTGAGCAAGCTCTACCGGCCCGGATCGTTCGGCGTCATCACCAAATCCGGCGGCCTCTCGAACGAAATTATCTGGATGGCGTCGCAGTTCGCCGACGGCATCACCACGGCGATCGGCATCGGCGGCGACGGCTTTCCCGGTTCCGATTACGTCACCTATCTGGAGCTGTTTGAACACGACCCGCAGACCAAGGCGGTTGTTATCGTCGGCGAAATGGGCGGCGATCTGGAGGAGCGGGCGGCCGAATGGTACGGCCGGAAGCCGCGGCGGATCAAGCTGATCGCCGTCGTCTCCGGCTTTTGCGCGGAGGTGCTGCCGAAGGGAATGAAGTTCGGCCACGCCGGCGCGAAGGAGGGCGCCCACGGCGAGGGGACGGCCCGCCGGAAAGCGGAGCTGCTGCAGCAGGCGGGCGCGATCGTGCCGGAAACGTTCGGCAAGCTCGGGCCCGCCATCCAGAAGACGTTCCAGCAGCTGGTCAAGAGCGGCGCGATCACCGCGCAGGAGGATCTGGACGTCGAGGCCCTGCCCAAGTTGCCCAAGACGGTCGATGAGGCGATCAAGGAGGGCGAGGTGTTCGTCGAGCCCCTCGTCAAGACGACGATCACCGACGACCGCGGCGATGAGCCGCTCTACGTCGGCTACGCAGCCTCCGATCTGATCAACAAGGGGTACAGCATCCCGCACGTGATCGGCCTGCTCTGGGACAAGCGGTTGCTCACGGCCCAGGAGGCGGAGATCATCAAGCGGATTCTCATGCTCTCGGCCGACCACGGCCCGTGCGTGAGCGGCGCGTTGACGACGATCATCGGCGCGGCGGCCGGCATTCCGCTGTCGCAGTCGGTCGCGGGCGGGTTGTTGATGATCGGCCCCCGGTTCGGTGGCGCGGTCACCGACGCGGGCAAATATTTTGCCTACGCCGTCAAACAACGCATGACGCCGGAGGCGTTCCTCGAGTACATGAAGGCCAACGTCGGTCCGGTGCCCGGCATCGGCCACCGCGTCAAAAGCGTCAAGAATCCCGACAAGCGGGTCAAGGAGCTGGTCGGCTACGTGAAGAGCATCGGCATGCCGACGCCGCATCTCGATTTTGCCCTCCAGGTGGAGAAGATCACGACGGGCAAGAAGGAAAACCTGATCCTGAACCTCGACGGCACGATGGCGGCGGTCCTGGTCGACCTCGGCTTCCCCATCGACAGCCTGAACGGCTTTTTCACGCTGGCGCGCACGATCGGCTTCATCGGCCACTGGATCGACCAGAAGCGGCAGGGCAGCCGGCTGATCCGGTTGTTCGACTACCTGGTCAATTACGCGGCGCCCAAGCGGCGCGATGTTCCTCCGTTGAGTTAAAGGGCCAGTAGCCAGGGGCCAGGGAAAGATAAAGGAATCAATGAGTGGATATGATCAAGTTCTACCTGGACCCCAGAGTCATTTTCAGAGAACAGAGATAACTGAGGATAACAAACACGCATGAGCCCGACAGCGACAGAGTCGAAGACCTCGCAACTGGTCTCGGTGGAGATCATGGGCAAGCCGCAACGGGTTCCGCAGGGGATCACCGTGCTGCAGGCGATGTGGTACGCCGGCCACGAGCTGATCCGAGGCGTCGGCTGCCT
>DATJYI010000263.1:0-3500 GCA_035499635.1 Nitrospiria bacterium
CGGCTATGGCCTGGGGGTCGGTCTGTGCGCGCTTCTGATCACCATTGCCAAGTTGAGATTGCCGGACTATGCCGCGACGATTCGATACGAAAACCTTGGCATCGCGCTGATCATGGCCCTCATCATTATCGCCGCGTCAAGTTATATCGGCATCCGGAAAGTCATCAAGATCGAACCCTTCGACATCTTCCGGGGCTGACGTGGCCAATTTGGCGGTGAAAGCGGACCAACTGGTGAAATGGTTCGGAGACGGGGAAACCAGAACGTTTGCGGTGAGGGAGGCCAGTTTTGAAGCCTACTTCGGGGAGATGCTCTACATCGTCGGGCCGTCGGGGAGCGGCAAAACCACGTTGTTGAGCATGATCTCCGGCATCCTGAAACCGAATTCAGGATCCGTCGTGGTTGAGGAGAAGGCGATCTGGAACCTGACCAGCGAACAGATTGCGGATTTCAGGCTTAACACGATCGGATTCGTATTTCAGGATTATCATCTGTTTCCGAGGCTGACCACCGTTGAGAATGTGGCCATTCCCCTGATTTTGAAAAAGCGGGACTGGAATGAATCGATGGAGCTGGCGCTTGAATGTCTGGAGATCGTCGGGCTCAAGGAGCGGGCGCATCTTCCCCCGGTCAAGCTGAGCGGCGGAGAGCAGCAACGGGTGGCGATCGCCAGGGCCATTGCCGGCCGTCCCGACATCCTGATCTTTGACGAACCGACCGCATCCCTGGACGGGGATACGGGACGGAAGATTGTCGAATTTATCAAGAAGAATATCCTGAATGAGCGGCGGTCAATCATCATGGTGACCCATGATGACCGGATCTACGAGTATTCCGACCGGATTTTGAGAATGGAGGACGGAAGGATCGCCGGGGTCATCAAGGGGGGCTCCGGTGAGACATAGGCTGCTGCTGTATCTGGCTATCATCGGGATTCTCGCGGGGCTGGTCAGCGCCTACATCTACGGCATGCAAAAAAAACCGCTGCCGCCGGTCTTCGAACCGGCCACGAATCCTTATGAAAAAGGCATCTATGTCAACGGCATCATTGAGAGCTACCAATCGCACGGAGAGATCATCAACATCTTTCCCGAAGTATCAGGAAGGGTCACGCAGATCCTGGTCTCCGAAGGCGAGACCGTGCGCAGCGGGGCGCCGCTCCTGAAGATCGATGATGCCGTGCAGAGGGCGACGGTCGAACAGCAGAAGTCGCAAGCCGAGGCGGCGTTGGCCCTTCTCCAGGAGTTCAAGGCTCAACCCAGAAAGGAGAATCTTGACGTTGCGGCCGCTCAGGTCGAGTTCGCACGCGCCAATCTCAAAACCGCACAGGACGAATTCGACAAGCAATTGAAATCGTATGAGCTCGATCCGCAGTCCGTGAGCCAGAGCACCCTGGATAATGCGGAGAACGCGGCCAACGCGGCGAAGGCCAATCTCGCCGTCACTCAGAGGCAGTACGAGCTCGCCAAAGCCGGCGCCTGGATCTACGATATACAAAACCAGGAAAAGCAATACAACGCGTTGTTCAAGGCGTACATGGCGTCGACTGCCCTGCTGGACAAGTACACGATCAAAGCGTCCGCGGATGGCGTGATCCTGTCGATCAACGCCGCGGCGGGCAGCTACATCTCTCCGCAAGGCGCGTACGACACCTATACGCAGGGATACGACCCGCTCATTGTCATGGGAAGCTCGGAAGCCTCCGTCGGGGTTCGCTGCTATGTCGATGAGATTCTCATCAACCGATTGCCCCCGGCGTCGCGCATGAACGCGCGAATGTTCATCCGGGGCACGGACATCAACATGCCACTGGAATATGTGCGGATGCAGCCGTATGTCTCGCCCAAAATCGAGTTGTCGAACCAACGGACCGAACGGGTCGACGTCCGAGTCTTGCCGGTGATATTCAAGTTTGAAAAACCCAAAAATATATCCATCTATCCCGGTCAACTGGTGGATGTCTACATCGGGGAGAAACCGGGATGACACGGCGCTGATGGGCGTGAACATGCTGAACAGGGGAACACCGACGGAATGGATCAAGGCCGGACTGTGCGCGGCTTCCCTGCTCGCGCTCATCGGTTGCGCCGTCGGACCGGATTTTGTCCGCCCCACACCGCCGCCGGTCGAGCGCTATGACCAAGGGGCGGAGCCGGAGACGACCATCCCGGCGGACGGTCAGGCGCAGCGCTTCGTGCGGGAGGCCGGGCTCCCCTCGGATTGGTGGCGCTTATTCAACTCATCCACGCTCAACGCCGTCATCGAGCAGGCCATCGCCGATAATCTCGACCTTCAATCCTCGCAGGCCAGTCTGCGTCGAAGCCAGGAAAGCCTGAAGGCCGGCTACGGGGTGTTCGTCCCTCAGCTGGACGGCGGGTTCGACGCCTCGCGCCAGAAATTCTCCCCGGCCCGCTTCGGCAGCAGCACCCCGAGCAGCATCTTTAATCTCTATACCCTCTCCGGGACGGTCAATTATCCGCTCGATCTGTTCGGCGGCGAACGCCGCGCCCTGGAAAATTTGAACGCTCAGGTCGACTTTCAACGCGACACGGTCCTGGCCGCCTACCTCACGCTCACGAGCAATATCGTCAACACCGTCATCGCCAGGGCGGCCTACGGCGCCGAGATCAAGGCGCTCGAGGAGGTGATCGATGCGGAGAAGGAACAGGTGAAAATCGCCCAGGTGCAGGCCCAGGTGGGCATCATTCCGTATGCCAATGCGCTCAGCCTTCAGAGCCAGCTCGCCGCCACGGAGGCCACGCTTCCGCCGCTTCGGCAAAAACTGACCCAGACCGAGCACCTGCTGGCCACGCTCGCAGGCCGGTCGCCAGCCGAATGGGCTCCGCCGGACGTCGACCTGGCGGACCTCGCGCTGCCGGGCGACCTGCCGGTCAGCCTTCCCTCCGAACTGGTGCGCCGGCGCCCCGACATCCTGGCCGCGGAGGCCCAACTGCACGGCGCGAGCGCCAGCATCGGGGTGGCGACGGCGGCGCTCTTCCCAAGCATCACGTTAAACGGTGCGTACGGCCAGAACAGCAATGCGCTCAACAACCTGTTCAACAAGACCGGCAATTTCTGGAGCCTGGGCGCCAACCTCAGCACGCCGCTCTTCCACGGAGGGACGCTGTGGTTCCAGCGAAAAGCGGCCATCGAAGGTTACCGGCAATCCCTGGCCGACTATCGTCAGACGGTCCTCAACGCGTTCGCCCAGGTGGCCGATACTCTGCGGGCGCTCGAACATGACGCGGAGACCCTGCAGGCCCAGTCGCAAGCGCTCGATGCCTCGGAGCGGGCGCTGCGATTGATCCAGGCCAATTTCAAGGCGGGCATCGCCGGCTATGTGCAGGTGCTGATCGCGAATGACCAGTACGCCCGGGCGAGAATCGGCTATCTTCAGGCGCGCGCCCAGCGCTTTCAGGACACGGTCGCCCTTTTCGTCGCCCTGGGGGGCGGTTGGTGGAACGCTCAAAAAATTGCGGGTGATAAATGACTTAACGGAT
>DATJYI010000264.1:0-4429 GCA_035499635.1 Nitrospiria bacterium
TCACATGCTCATCCCGCCGGCTCCACCTGAGGCGCCGGCGGGGTCGGTTCGTTCACTCCAGGGTCGAAGAACCAGATGATCGTCATGTCGCCCGGCCGTGACGGCATCATGACCATCACGGGATAACCGGAGGACTCGACAAACGCCACGGAGGTTTCATGCGATGGCGCGGGGAACAGTCGTGCATAGGGATTGACCAGCAACAACAGCAACGCGGCTGCGATGCCGCCCGCGGCCAGCCATCCCCACCGAACGGGTCGGCCCAGACGGTGCCACGCGGACCGCCATGGTGCGGGCGGACCCGGACGGAGAAGTCGGACGGCCACCCGCTGCCACACATCGGCCAACTCGGGCGATTCGCCGGCGGCCGCGCTCCGAAGCCACGTTGAAACGGAACGGGCCGTTTCAAGATATCCCCGGCACTCCCCGCACACGGCCAGATGATCGTCAACCTCAGCTCGGCGACGGTCAGGAAGGCGACCGTCATGCCGCTGCATGACGAGCCATTCCATCGACCGGCTATGTCCCTTCACACCCATGAGCGTCTCACCTCATGCCGTCCAATCGAATGACCTGATTCGCCTTCAACGTTCGCGCTGCATCCCAGCGTGTCATGACCCGCATCGACATTCGATATTCGCCGTGTCCTGACGGCTCCCCATCCTAGCACAGACCGTAGTGAGAGACCATGCCGCCGGCCTCTGCGCTCAGTTCGTCGGTCGATACGGCCTCAGGAGCGATTGGAGCCGTTTGCGTGCATAGTGCAGGCGCGACATGACCGTGCCGATGGAGCACCCCAAGACCGCGGCAATCTCCTCATACGACAAACCTTCCAGCTCGCGCAACGCCATCACGGCCCGGTGAGGCGGTGACAACTGTGCAAACGCCTGCTCCAGCGCCCGCCGCATCTCCGACCGGTGCACGGCGTCGTCCGGCCGTTCGGCGGACGGATCCGGCCATTGCGCGGAGGACGAGTCGTTTTCGTCGGCCGGCGCCAGCTCGACTGTCTGGGGGAAACGGCCGGCCCGGCGGAAGTGATCGATGCAGAGATTGGTCACAATGCGATAGAGCCACGTTGAGAATTTGGCCGAATAGCGAAATCCTCCGATCGACCGGTGCACATGCAGAAAGGCTTCCTGGGTCAGATCCAGAGCATCGTCCCGGTTCCGGACCATGCTCATCGCCAATCCGAAGACTTTCTGATAATGCCGCTCCACCAGCATGCGAAATGCGGACGATTCGCCGTCCCGGATGCGTGCCACCAGCTCCTCATCAGTCGGTTCCACCAGGCCATCGTCACCGATGAGGAAGAGACGCTCTTGAACGCTGATTATTCAAGGAAGACGGTGGTCCGGCACGACCGGTGCCGCGCCATCCGGTTCCAGCCAAGGAGCGTCCACCCGACCGGAGTAGGGTTGCCGGTCCAACAACGGGCGGATGTAGCGGCGCAACGCCAGTTCGATCTCACGACAGACGGCGGCCGTTGGGCGGAGTCGCCGTCCCTTGTCCAGACCCAGCCGCGCGGCCTGTCGCAGGAAGGCCACGGCACTTGGCGAAACTGGAAACGGCGGCTCCACGCTCGCCTCATCATGATGACCGGCGGCGCAACGTCGGCAGAGCAGCCCCCCGGCATGAGGTGAGAACAGCGGCGCCGCCCCGACGTCGCGGCGCCAAGCCCCCTGACATCGGACGCACCGGTCCAGGCGCGGCTCGTAGCCGATATCCCGGAGCAGCTGTACTTCAAACAATCGGAGGGTCAGCCACGCGTCCTCTCCGCCCGCCAACGCTGACAACGCGCCGTTCAGCAGCGTGAACGCGACTGGATGGGGAGCGGCTTCCGGCAGAAAAGCCCGGCAGAGCGTCACCAAACGGCCTGCCGCCTCGATCCGGACAAGATTGGCGCGGATCGCTAGATAACTGTCGATGATCGAGGCCTGGCGCAAGTCAATATGATGGTGCGGCCGCCGCTCGGCCATCACCAGCTCGCACTGCGTAAACGGCTCCAGCGCGCCGCCAAACCGTCGGTTTGGCCGTCGCACATTGTAGGCCATGCCGGTCAGCCGCCCTCTGGACGGCGTCAGAAAGGTCACCAGGCGGTTCGCCTCACCCAGCCGAATCGAGCCGAGGATGATCGCGTCTGTCCGGGTCAGTGTCATTGAATGCGGGGGGACCTGCCGACCGGAAGCTGGGATGCTCCTTTCCCCCAGTATTGATCCGTGGGGGCTACCGCCCCCACGCCCCGGCCCCATCGCCAGACGCATTGCACCCGCGGCTCGCGTGTCACATCCACGCTCGGCCCCTGGTCATCGGCATCAAGCGGGTCGCCGAGTTTCGAGGCGGTTGGACGTGGCTCTGCCGCCTGAGACTCTTCCTCGCCCATACGCTCAATACCCCGCTTGGGCCAAAAATTGCTCATCCTGCTGCCAGCTGTTCCGCTCGTGCTGCGCACTCGCTCAAGCCAAGGGAAGATGCTCCTCTCCCCTTGGCAATCCTCATCGCCCCTACGCATCAGTCGCGTACGTTTACACCATCCTCAGCCGTATTCCATTCATCCCGTTCAATATCCCGCCTGAGCAAGGAATTGCTCGTCCTGACGCCACTCTTGCTTGACGGTGACCCACAGGGAGAGAAAGACGGAACGACCGACCAGGGCCTCGAGTTCCGGCCGGGCTTCGGTCCCGATGGTCTTGAGCATCCGGCCCCCTTTGCCGATCAGGATGGCCTTCTGCGACTCCCGTTCGACGATCACGCGGGCGCGAATCCTCGTGGCTGCGGCCGGCCTGTCGGCCGGCGGCTCCGTGAACTCCTCCACCACAACCGCCACGGCATGGGGCACTTCCTGGCGCGTATGGTGCAGCACCTTCTCCCGGATCAGTTCGGCTGCACGGAACAGCAGCGGCTGATCGCACGATTGCGTCGCCGGATAATAGGGGACGCTGTCGGGCAGGTGCTGGACGATCGCCTCCAGCAACGGTCCGACCCCGTCGCCGGTCTTGGCGGAAACGGGCAGAAACAGCGCGAACGGGTGGCGCCGCCGGTAGGCGTCGATCAACGGCAACAGACGCCCCTTGTTGATCAGGTCGATCTTATTCAGGAGCAGAAAGACCGGCCGCTGAATCGATGGCAACAGTTCCAGAATAGCCTCTTCGTCGCCTCGCCGTTCCGCGCCGGGCAGGGACGGTCTGCGGGTCGCATCAATGACGAGCAGCACCAGATCAGCTTCCTGCAGCGCCGCTTTGGCCGTCTGCACCATCCGCTGGTTCAACCGATGGCCGAGTGGCCGGTGCAGACCCGGCGTATCCAGGAAAATGATCTGGGCCGCGGGCCGGTCCGCCCCGCCCGCCTGACCGGCGGGCAGGTGACGGATGCCGATGATCTTGGCGCGGGTTGTCTGCGGCGCGGCTGAGACAATCGAGACCTTTTCCTGCAGGATGTAATTGAGCAGCGACGATTTGCCCACATTGGGACAACCGACCAGCGCCACGTAGCCCGATCTGAAGCCTTCGATACTGCCGGCCTGGGGCGGCGGGGCATGAGGGACGACACGTGCGGGCAGAAATTCCTGCCCATGCGCACGCGGATTCCTATTGTCGGACCGGCGCGGGCGCGCAGGCGCGGCGCGCCGCTTGGGCACCGCTGGCTTAGTCATGCTCCCTGGATGACGCATCAGGGGCCATCGGGGGCGTCACCGGCAGGCGGGTTGACTCGCGGGGCACCAGGCGGTAGACCCGCTCCCCAGGCCGCACCATGCCCAGCTCTTCCCTCGCCAGCGCTTCGATATAGACGGGATCGCTCCGCAGCGCCTGCACCTGGTCCGCCAGCTTCGCATTCTTCTCCTGCAGATCGGCGATTTCCAGTTGCAATTCGTGCCGAGTTCGATGCAGATCGAGGAGCGTGAAAATGCCCATGTCGCTGAGCAACAGCGACAGCAGCAGTTTGAAGAGCACAAAGGCCGCGGCCGACAGCCCCAAGAGGGCCAGCCACCGGCGCCGACGGAAGGATTCCACCGCTGTGAGATTCGGATTCGCCACGCAGCCTACCGTTTCCGAGCCAGCACCCCGCCCAGGTAGCGGGCGCGACTGCCCAGCCACTCCTCGATCCGGAGCAGTTGATTGTACTTGGCCGTCCGTTCCGACCGGCAGAGGGAGCCGGTCTTGATCTGGCCGGCGCCCGTCGCCACCGCGAAGTCGGCGATCGTCGTATCCTCCGTTTCGCCCGACCGGTGCGAGATGATCGCCCCGTAGCCGGCCTGCTGTGCGATGCGGATCGTCTCCAGCGTTTCCGTCAGCGTGCCCACCTGGTTGAGCTTGATCAGGATCGCGTTGGCAACCCCCTCCGTGATGCCCCGGCGCAGCGGCGCCGCCTGGGTCACGAAGAGATCATCCCCCACCAGTTGGACACGGCCGCCCAGCCGTTCGGTCAACCGCTG
>DATJYI010000265.1:0-9967 GCA_035499635.1 Nitrospiria bacterium
GCCGTCACGTACGCCGGTTTTGCCGTCGTGAATACCGTCTGGGCGGCGTGGGGATTGTTTCTCGTCTACGGCCTCTATTTCGGCCTGACCGAGGGGGTGGAGAAGGCGTTGATCGCCGATCTGGCGCCGGAGCGGCTGCGCGGATCGGCCTTCGGTCTCTATCACCTGGCCATCGGCGCCGGCGCGCTGCCCGCCTCATTATTATTCGGCTTGGTCTGGGAGCGGTACGGCGATCCGGCCGCCTTCAGCATGGGGGCGGCCTGCGCCCTGCTCGCTGGCCTGTGGCTGTGGATCAGCCCGTTGACGGCCGTATCCGGGCCGGCCGGCAGCCCGCGCGGTTGACGCCCCTCACGCGGGGCTATCAACGGATCGACAGATCGACCCGGCTCAGCGGCCCGCCGTTCGCCGCGGCCGATTGGGCCGTCCCCGCTTCGACCAGGAACAGCCGTTCGGGTTCGACCTGGCCGCCGCGCAGAATCGCCTCCCTGACGCGCAGCGCCCGCAGCGAGGCGAGCTGCCTGAGTTCTTCATCGGAGACCTCGAGATGCTCCAGCATCAGCCGTTCCATCTCCGGCGGCGGCAGCTCCTTGGCGATGCCGAAGAAGTTGCGCGGTTTGGGGAACGACTCCTTCTTATAGGCCATCGCCAGATATTTCGGGTATTCCTCCGGCGTGATCGTCACGTCATCCACCGACCCGACGGAGGCCCCCTGCTTGATCAGCTCGTTCAATTTCTGCGCTTTGAGCCGGCGCAGAAACAGCGCGCGGTGCAGCGCCTCCCGATCCCTGACGGGGTCGACACGGCCCGTGATCTCCAGTTTCAACGCCGGCCGGTCATAGAGAATCTTCGCGATGGTGTTGACCCGTTCCCGAGACGGGCCGTCCAGATCGGCGCCGCCGGCCGGAAATTCGACGCGATTCAACTCCTCGCCCCCGGCCAGCGCGCCGACCAGGGCGAACGGCGAGGTCGCGGCTTTGACGAGCAGGGTCTGCACTACGTGCAGCACCGCGCGCCACACCCTGAACTGGGGGTCGTCAAGGGAACCCTCGACGGGAATGTCCAGACGGATCTCGCCGTTCCGGTCGGTGAGCAGCGAGACCGCCAGCCGCACCGGCAGACTGGTGGCCTCGGGACTGTCGACTTTTTCCCCGAATGTGAATTGATCGATAAAAAACGCGTTGTCGGCCTTCACCGTGCGCTGCTTGAGGAGATACTTGAAATCGAGCGAGAGCTTTCCCTTCTGGATCGCATAGCCGGCGTACTTGCCCGAGTAGGGCGTCAACGGACTGAGTTCAAGCTCTTTCAGCTGAAAGAGCAGATCCGCGTAGACATCACGGCTCAACGGATTGATCGTCCCGCTCACGGTGAGCGGCGCGATGCCGTCGATCTTGCCGCTGATGTTGACCGTGGCGCGTTGATCCATCCGGGAGGACAGGCCGGAGACCGTCCCGCCCAGGTCGGTCAGCGCCACGACATAATGGGGTTGAATCGACCGGTCGGCAAACTCAAAGGCCGCCCTGCTCAGGGTCACGCGATCAATCCGGATGAGCGGCGGCGGCGGCTTCTGGGCCTGGGGCGGAGACGGGGCCTGGAGGGCCGGGGCGGAAGCCGTATTGGCCTCGCCTCCGGGCGCAGGCCCGGTCTTGAGCATCGTCAGCAGGTTCAGCTTCCCGTCTTGATTGACGGCGAGCCTGGAGCGGACATCGGTCAGCAAAATTGTGCCGACCTCCACCCGCAACGGCTGGAAGCCGGCATGAATGCCCTTAACCTGAAGCAGGCCGAGTCCGACCACCTCCTCCGAGTTGGCCTGATCCAGCACGGCCAGCCGCCTGAGGCTCGTCTCCCCGTCGAACCGGGCCGCGATTGTCTTCTCCTTCGTCGTCTCCAGCTTCACGCGGCCGCCGACGGACAGTTCGCCGCCGGCCACAATGATGTTCGCCTGATCGGCCACGTACGGTTGAAACGGCGCGAGGGCCAAGCGCGTGAGGTCGACCGACAGGTCGGCCGTGAGCGGCTCGATGCCGGCTTTTCCATCCGCCGTGAAGAGGCCGCTCTTGTTCAGCCCGATGGAAAGCGACACCGTGCCGGGATGATTCTTCGCCGTTGAAAGGCCGTCGGCCGAGAGGCGGATCGGCTCGGCCGTCAACCGCGCCGGCGAGGAGGGCCGGAGGTCGTCAAACCGGATGGCATAGCGATCCAGTAAAAAATGATTGAGCGTGACAATCCAGGGCGCGTCGGCCGCCCGGCCGGCCGGCGGAGGGGGCTGGCCTGCGGTTGACGGCGGCCGGGGGGCCAGCGACGCGAGATTCAGCTCGCCGTTCCGCTCACGCCGGACCAGGATCACGCCCCCCTGCGTGTCGATCCGGTCGATGGAGACGAGTCGCCGCCCCAGATCGATACCGGCCCGCGTGATTGACGCATCGGGGATTCTCACCCACTCTTCATTCTGACCGGCCTTCCCGGGCGCCCTTGCCCTGTCAGCCCCTACCGTCAACCGCGCATCGGTCACGCGGAGGGCGTCAACATTCACGTGCCCGGCCGGCGGAGATGGCGAGGCCGGCGGGGACGCTGCGGGTGGCGGAGCCGCGCCTCCGCCCCCGCCTTTCGACGCCCCGGCAAGCAGTCCCAACGTCGTCCGGCCGGCCGCATCCTTCGACGCCCAGATCACGGGCCCATCGAGCCGGATGGCGCCGAAGCGCAGCTCCCGGGCCGTCAGATCGGCCGACGTGACGGCGACCTGCAACGCCCCAAGATCAAACACGGGACGCGCGGCGGTGTCATCGATCTCAAGCTGCTTCACGCCGATCGTGCCGGCCACGGTGATCCTGGGCGCCCGGTCCCGCGACTGGACAAACGTGATCGTCAGCGCCGTGTCCAGGAGGCCGGAGCGGAGCCGGACAGGCAGCTCGACGGGAACATAGTCGGCGTAGCGCGCGAGATCGAGTCGCTCGATATTGAGCTCCACCGAAGTTTCCAGCGAATCGCTGAAGGGCTTGCTCTTCCCTGTGAGGACGACCGGCGTACCATTCACTTCGGCCTGGAAGGCGGGCTGGACAAAAATCTCGACGACGCTGGGCAGGTCGGAGAGAAACGGGATGGCCACGTGCAGATTGCGGATGCCGTGCTTGGCGTGCTTCGGCCGGTCCTCAAAATCAATGCCGCCGTTGAGGATCTGGATGTTGTTCAATGAAAAGCGGATCGGCTTCGAGGGGGCGGCCGGCTGCGGCCCGGGCGGAGATTGCAGCAGGTCGGAAAAGTTGTAGCTCAGATCGTCGTTCCGGACAAGCGTCAGGCGGGGCTCGTCGAGACGGATCTCACTCAGGACCAGCCCGCCCTTGAACAGAGAAGCGGAATCAAGGTTCACGTACAGCTCCCGGAACGCCACGAACGGACCGGTCGAGCCGCGCTCGGCGATCGACAGCCCGATCAGGTCGACCGACAAAGCGAACGGATTGATCCGGACTTTCTCAAGCCGCGCCGTGCGGTGCAGTTGCTGTGAGAGTTGGCTGACGAGGACGGATTTCACAATCGGCGGCACAATGAGAAACCCGATGACGGCATATGCCGCGAGTCCCGCGGCCGACCAGACCAGCAGCCGCCGCGTGACCGGATGACGCGCAAGCGCGGGAAGGTTCATGCCGATCCCGGGCCGGCGGACAGAAAGGATTCCATCGCTCGAAGGGTCTCTTCGGGACGCTCCTCCTGGGGCGAATGGCCGCAACGATCCAGGGACCGCACCGTCGCGCGAGGCAGCGTCTTCCCGAACTTCTCGGCATCGGAAAAAGGCAGAATCCGGTCCTCCCGGCACCAGATGATCAGCGTGGGCACATCGAGCGTCCGATACCGGGCGATCAACTCGGGGAACCGGTCGGGTATGACCTGCCGGGCCGTCATGATGAGCGCCTGCCGTCCGCCGGGCGATTGCAGCGACCGTGCGTAGGCCTCGACCAGCCGGGGCTCCACCAACGATGGATCATCATAGTTGCCGGAGAGAATCTGTCTGACCAGGATGGTCGGATTGGCCAGATACAGCATCAGCGGGCCGAAGAGCGGCCATCGGAGCTCCGCGATCACGCGCGGCGGTCTGTCCGAAATCCCGGCGCTGTCGATCAGAATCAGCCGTTGCAACCGGTGGTCGCCGCTCGACTGACGCTGCAGGGCCGTCATCAACGCGACGCCGCCGCCCAGCGAATGGCCGATCAGCGTGACCCCCTGCAGATGCATTTCATCCGCCAGCGCTTCGACGATCGCCGCCTGGTCGGCCACGCGGTACCGGCCGTCGTCCGGCTTGTCGGAATAGCCCGCTCCTTTGAAATCGACGCTGATCACCCGGTGGCGGCGGGCCAGCCCGGGCAACAGCTTCTCCCAGGTGGCGTGCGTCTCGCCGAAACCGTGAAGCAGGATCAGGGGGGCGCCCTGACCGGCCTCTGTATAATAGATGCGAATCCGGCCCTGGTAGAAAAAATAGCGGGGCGTCGGTTCGGAGGGGCTGTAAGCCCGCGGCAGTTGCGCGCACCCGATCAGCGCCATCAAGCAGACCAGAACAAGAGAAGCGACGCGGCGCATCAGGCCAGCAGGGCAACGAGATGCGCTTCCACCGATCGGGCGAGCGCGGGCAGGTTGTAGCCGCCTTCCAGGCAGGAGACAATCCGTCCCCGGCAGGCCTCATCCGCCAGCAGCCTGACCAGTCGGGTCAGCTCGCCGAAGCCCGCTTCGGTGACGTTCATGCCGGCCAGCGGGTCGTCCCGATGGGCATCGAAGCCGGCCGAGATGAGGATGAAGTCCGGGCCGAAGTCTTTCAACGCGGGAAGAATGCGCTTGACGAAGACCGCCGCATAATCGTCGTCGCCCCGCCCCGCCGGCATGGGGCAGTTGAGCGTGAAGCCCTTGCCCGCCCCCCTGCCGGTCTCCGTCTCGGCGCCGGTGCCCGGATAGTGCGGATATTGATGGGTGCTCACGTAGAACACGGTGGGGTCCTCGTAGAAAATTTCCTGTGTGCCGTTGCCGTGGTGCACATCCCAGTCGATGATCGCCACCTTCCCAATCGTATGATGACGCTGCAGATAGCGCGCGGCAATCGCCACGTTGTTGAAGAGGCAAAAGCCCATGGCCCGGTGGGATTCGGCATGATGGCCCGGCGGGCGGATCGCGCAAAAAGCATTGGTGATCCGTCCGTCCATCACCTGATCGATGGCGCTCATGGTCCCTCCGACCGCCGCAAGCGCCGCGGACCAGGAGCCTGGCGACACGCCGGTATCGGCGTCAAGGTAACTGATCCCGCGTTCGGGAATGACCCGGTGCAGCGCCTCTCGATAGCCCGTCGCATGCGCGGCGTCGATCCACGGCGCGAGGTCGGCTTCCTTCACGTGGGTGACGGGAACCGCGGTCAGCTGATCCATCAGCCCTGATCTGTGCAAATGCGCTTCAATGGCTTTCAAGCGTTCGGGCGATTCGGGATGGCCGTGGCCGGCCACGTGCTTGAGATAATCGGGATGAGTGACCAGTCCGGTGGTCGCCATCAGTCGCCGCTCTTCGTCATGATCCAATAGAACCCGAGCGCTGCACGACGATTTCCCTGATGACGGTGACCGGCGCAAGCGAGAGCAAGCCGATCACCAGCCGGCCGATATCCTCCGGCGGGATCATTTCCGAGGCCGGCACCGAGGCGCCCGCGACCATCGGCGTGGCGACGTAGCCTGGGCAGATCGCCGTCGCCCGGATGCCGTGGCCGACCCCTTCCTCCAGTGTGCTCTCCGTCAGCCCGATCAAACCGAACTTCGAGGCGCTGTAGGCCGACGCGCCGCCGAACCCCGTCTTGCCAGCCAGCGAGGCGATGTTGACGATATAGCCGGCACGCTGACGCTTCATGGCCGGCAAAACGGCCTTCGTGCAGAGAAAGGCCCCCTTCAAATTGACTGCCTGCACCTCGTCCCATTCGGCCTCGTCCAGCTCGTCGATGTCGCCTTCGCGGTAGGTGCCGGCGTTGTTGACGAGCAGATCGATCCGGCCGAAGCGCTCAATCGTCTGCCGGACAATGAGCTCGACGTCGCGGGCCTTTGCCACATCGGCCGGCACCGCCAGAACGGCGGCGCCCCGATCTTTTGAAGCGGCAGACGAAAGTGCGGACAGTTCTGCGGCCGCCCGCTTCAACCGCTTCGGCTCCCGCGCCGCGATCGCCACAGCCATCCCATCGGTTAAGACGGCCCGCGCAATCGCCAGGCCGATCCCGCTGCTGCCGCCGGTGATGAGGGCCACCCGCTCCTTCAATGGTAACGCCTTCGACGCCATGAAGGGGTTGTACCATGTTTTGCGCTCGTCCTCAATAGATGCCCCCGGGCAAGCCCGGGGTACTTCACTTGCTGCTCACTTCATGCGCAACGGCTGCATTCACCCCCGCCTCCTTGTACTGAGAATCCCTCGGAAAGAGCCCTCGGGACAAGTCGAATGGGACTTCTCACATTCGTTCGAAGTAAAGGTGGGGTTCCCTGCCTCGCGCCGCCCGGGGGCAGCGATCCAGCGAGCAACGCGAGCGAGAGGGGGAGGCTCCACGGGCGGGGACAGATATGATCCGTCCCCAGGGACGGACTGTCCCCACTGGGGAGGGGGCGACGCGAGCCCCTACAATGGCACGATTGAGGCCATGGGAGGGGTGTGGCATAATGGCGACTCATTTTTATTCTCTCTCCCAGACAATGGTCGGATCTCGATTGACAGCCGTGCTCAACGCCCGCACCTGTCTCGTGGCTGCGCTCGTGGGGGCGGCGCTGTCCGGTTGCCAGACCGTGCCGATCACGGGACGCCACCAGCTGATCCTCATTTCACAGGAAGAGGAACTCTCGCTGGGCGAGAAAGCGTACGCCAAGACACTCAAGGAATCGGCGCTCAGCCACGACCAGGCCGCCATCGATCTGGTTGAGCGGGTGGGCCGAAGAATCGCGGCGGCGGCCGACCGGCCTGATTACAAGTGGGAGTTCACGCTGGTCGAGAACAAGACGCCCAATGCCTTCGCGCTGCCCGGAGGCAAGGTCGTGGTCTATACCGGTATACTGCCGATTACGCGGGATGAAACGGGTCTTGCCGTCGTCCTCGGCCACGAGGTGGCGCATGCCCTCGCCCACCATGGCGCCGAACGGATGTCGACCGGCCTGATCACCGAGATCGGCGCGGTGGGGGTGGCCGCCGTCCTGGGCGGCAACCCCGAAACCGCCAAGGCCGTGGAGGCGGCGTTCGGCATCGGCGTCATGCTGCCCTTCAGCCGGGCTCACGAATCGGAAGCCGACCATATCGGCATCCATTTGATGGCCAAGGCCGGGTACGATCCGCGCCAGGCGGTCGATTTCTGGAAACGGATGGAGGCCGCCTCAAAAGGAGGCAAACCGACCGAATTCCTATCCACACATCCAAGCGACGAGCACAGAGTGGAGCAGATCGAAGCATGGATGCCCGAAGTACTCCCCATCTACAAACAGCAGGCCACCCGCGCACCGTAGACAGACGGACCGTTACGAAGAGCACACTGAGAAAACGCCGTGTCGTAAAGCGAGGCATTCGACGATGGATGCCGAAACCGGTTGTCGGTGGAGGGGTGACCCCGATTGGCCGGGAGCATGCCCGTCCGCGGCCCCTGCGCCGTTACGCGCCGCGCTCCAGAACAATTCTCCGAAACCAGCCCCCCGCCAGATCCGGCTCGTCGCTGACCACGCCGAGGCCAGTACAGGACGCCAGCGCTTCCTCAAATACGACGTCGGTCCTGGTGGCCACACGGCCGAGCAGCGGGCTGATCAACCGCCGCAACCACGCCGTCTCTCCCGGTCGAAGGAATTTATCAAAGATCACCAGCCGGCCGCCGGGTTTGACGACTCGGGCCGCCTCGGCGAGCGCCGCGCGCGGATCGGGCACCACCGCCAGGATCAGATGGAGCACGACGGCATCGAACACGCCATTCCGGTAGGGCAACCGCATCGCATCGCCCACCTGCAAACTAATGAGTCGGCCGGTTCGAACCGCCGCCCGACGGGCCCGGCGCAGCATCGCCGGCGTCACATCCAGCCCGACATAGCGCGCGCCTTTCGGAATCCATTGAACATCCAGCCCCGTTCCAATGCCATCCAGCAGGATCAACCGTCCCGTCACATCGCCCAGCGAGGCGAGACTTTTCCGCCGGCTCTCCCGGGTCGATGACGCCACCACCCAGTCATACACCGGAGACCAGAGCGTGTAGGCCCATCGGAGTCCCGCCGGCATGAATCGTTCTAGCATGACCGCCTCTCAACGGCAAGCGTTGCGTCGATTGACGTTGTTTGCAATCGTCTGTTACGATGAGGACACTGCGGCCCTTCGGAGCGAAGGGCCTTTTGTACGTGAGTGTGCGACGGTCATGCTTGCGCTTCAGGACATTTCAAAATCATTCGGCACCCGGGTGCTCTTCGACCGGGCGTCGCTGCGGATCGGTCTGCACGACCGGGTCGCGCTGGTCGGACCGAACGGCGCCGGCAAGACGACGCTCTTCGAGATGATCGCCGGCCGTGTGTCGCCCGACGGCGGCGCCATCAGCCGGAACAAGACCGCCGTCATCGGGTATCTCGCCCAGGAACTCTATCAGGACGAGAGCGGGACGGTGCTCGGCACGGTCATGGCCGGCCAGTCGGACCTCGCCTCGCTGGAGCACCGGCTCACCCTCATCCAGGCCGAAATCGCCGCCAGCTCCGAAGAAGAAGCGCTAACACTTCTGGAGGAATACGGCGAGCTGCAGCACCGGTTCGAGCAGCTCGGCGGCTACTCGCGTGAGGCGAAGGCGAAGGAGATCATCTTCGGCCTCGGCTTCAAGGAGCGCGATCTCGACCGGCCGATCGTGGAGTTCTCCGGCGGCTGGCGGATGCGCGTCGCGCTGGCCCAGCTGCTGCTGCAACAACCCGACCTCTTGCTGCTCGACGAGCCGACCAATCACCTCGATCTCGCCTCGGTCATCTGGCTGGAGGAATTTCTCGGCCGGTACGAAGGCGCCATCCTGCTGATCTCGCACGACCGGCAGTTCATGAACGGCCTGGCCAACCGGGTCGTCGAAGTCGACCGGCGCGGGCTGGTCGCCTACACGGGCAACTACGACGCCTTCGTCGCCGCCAAGGCGGAACAGCAGGCCATTGTCGAAGCGACCGCCAAGAACCAGCAGAAGAAGATCGAGGCGACGGAGGCCTTCATCGAACGGTTCCGCTACAAGGCGACCAAGGCACGGCAGGTCCAGAGCCGGATCAAGCAGCTCGACAAGATCGAGCGGATCGAGCTCGCGGCCGACGCCAAACGCGTGCGCTTTTCCTTCCCGCCCCCGCCCCGCAGTGGAAAGGACGTGATCCAGCTGGAGCACGCCGCCAAGGCGTACGGCCAGACGGTCGTCTACCGCGATCTGTCGCTGACGCTCCGGCGCGGCGACCGGATCGCGCTCGTCGGTCCAAACGGCGCGGGGAAATCGACGCTGCTCAAGATGCTGGCCGGCGTCCTGCCGCCCGACGCCGGCGGGCGGAAACTCGGCCACAACGTCACCGTCGCCTATTACGCCCAGCACCAGCTCGAATCGCTCACGCCCTCCAACACACTGTTGGAGGAGATCACAACGGCGGCGCCGATGGCCGAGCAGACGTTCCTGCGAGGGATCCTCGGCGCCTTTCTCTTCTCAGGCGACGACGCCAAGAAGAAGGTGGCGGTGCTCTCCGGCGGGGAGAAGAGCCGCCTGGCCCTGGCCAAGATGCTGGTCCAGCCGGCCAACCTCATCCTGATGGACGAGCCGACCAACCATCTCGACATTCCGTCGCGGGACGCGCTGGAGGCGGCCCTGCACGCGTTCGAGGGCACCCTCTGCTTCATCACCCACGACCGGCACTTCATCCAATCGGTGGCAAACTCGATCATCGAAGTCGACGCGGGGCGCGTGACGGTCTATCCGGGTGCGTACGACTACTATCTCTACAAGAAA
>DATJYI010000266.1:0-19149 GCA_035499635.1 Nitrospiria bacterium
CGGCGCCATCACCCTCGCGGTCCGCGCAATCGAACGGGGGGAGATTCGCTGCGAAGTCATCAGCGGAGGGACCCTCTCCAGCCACGCCGGCATGCATCTGCCCGGCGCCCATCTGTCGCTGCCCGCCTTCACGAAGAAGGACGAGGCCGACCTGCGCTTCGGCCTGGAACACGGCGTCGATCTGGTGGGCCTGTCGTTCGTGCGCTCCGCGCGCGATTTGGAGCCGGTCCGCGCCGTCTGCGCCGAGCGGGGCGTGAGCGTGCCGGTCATCGCCAAGATTGAAAAGATGGAGGCGCTGGCCGACCTGCCGGCGATCATTGCGGCGGCCGACGGCCTGATGGTCGCGCGCGGCGATCTCGGCGTGGAACTGCCGTTGGAGCGGGTGCCCCGCCTCCAGAAGGAGATCATCTCCGCCGCCAACAAGGCGGGCAAGCCGGTCATCACGGCGACGCAGATGCTCCAGTCGATGGTGCACGAGCCGAGGCCGACGCGTGCCGAGGTGGCCGACGTGGCCACGGCCATCCTGGACGGCACCGATGCCGTGCTGCTGGCCAGCGAAACCGCCAGCGGCCATTACCCCATTGAATCAACAATTCAGATCGCCAAGATCATCGCCGAAACGGAGCAGGGCGTCGATTACGAGAACCGTTTCTGGCGGCGCCGGCTGGGCACCAATCGTGATCTCGCGCACGCCATCAGCCACGCCGCCTGCGCGATGGCCAGCGATCTGGGCGCCACCGCGATATTGACGCCGACGACGAGCGGGGGCACCGCCCGCCGCGTCGCCAGCTACCGGCCGGGCGCGCCCATCATCGCCGTCAGTCCCTGCCTCGCCACGGTGCGGCACCTGATGCTCTGCTGGGGGGTGACGCCGATCTACGTGGAGGAATTCACGACAACCGATGAGATGATCGCGCGGGCCAAAACAGCCGCCCTGGACCGCGGCCTCGCGCGGCCCGACGAGATGGTCATCATCACGGCCGGTTCGCCCATCGGGGAATCGGGCACGACCAATCTGATCAAGGCGGAGCGGTTGTAACGCTCGCGTCAAAAATTCTTGAGCAGCTCCTGCTTCTTGGCTTCGTAATCCGCGTCGGTGATCAATCCTTCGTCGCGCAGCTTCTTCAACTCACGCAGCTTGTCTTCCAGCGGGGAGACCGCAGCCGGAGGGCCCGGCGGCGCCGGGACGATTGACTGGGTTCCCGGTGCGGCAGGCGGCGGGACCGTCGCAGACGGCGCCGGGGCGGGCGAAGCTCCCGGCGGCGCCGAGGCCGCCTCCGGTGTGGGTGCCTGCTGCCCGGTTGTCTCTCCTGACTGTTCTTCCGCAGCGGGCGTCGCCGGCGCATTCAACGCCAGCAGCACCCCGCTTCTGCGTTCCGGTCCGCCGAACCACCGGCGGAACCACCCCTGCTCTCCCCCGAGCCGCTCCTGACCGGCCCCAACGACCAGTTGGTATGTGCCGTCCGGATACGCATAGAGCGGATTATCCCGCGCCGATGAAAGCGAGGCATTGCCGTTCGACCCGCCCCCCGGGTCGCCCCACAAAATGGCGTAGCGATAGTTGGCCATGACCACCACCAATTTCCCCTGTTGGACAGAGACCCCGCCGGAGGTGATCCGGAACCGCTGGTTCGATTCCGGGTCGTTGAAAAAGAAAACCGCCTGCTCGTCCGGCGTCGCCTCGGCCAGCGCCTTCGACAGCTGGACGGAGAGCAGATTGAGCTGATCGTTGGAAAAGGCCCTGAAGGGCTGTTCGGAGAAAATCACCGACAGCAACCCCGTGCGCCTCTGCACGGCGACGGTGGCCAGCAGCTCTCTCAGGCGCGCCGGCGGAATCTGCGCTGGTTGGTCGAACCGTTCCGCGGTGGTGACCTTGTCGAGCCGGATGAAGACCTCCGCCTTCCCGTCTTCGCCCTCATGAAACACCGGACGCGTCACAAGGGGCGCGGCGCAGGCCGCGCTCCACATCGCCACCACAACAGTCAGCCACGCAATCAGTCGGCGCTGCTTCATCCCGCCCTTCTCCATTCCCGGTTCAGCTCTTCGTCCCGCCTGGGGCGCGCTCATTTTCCATCCCTCTTCGGCTCATTCGGCGACGAGACGTCCCGCAACGCCCGCATTACCGCCTCTGTGAGGCCGGGCAGCCCCGCGTTGTGCCGGATGGCGCCCGCGATTTTCTCCACCCGCGCCTCCTGTGTGAGCCGCCGATCACGATCCCGCAGATCGATCAGCTTGGCAAATGCGTCGGGATACCAGTCCTTGAGCGGCTCTTCGGCGGCGAACAACCCGGTAATCAGATCGGCCGGCTCGAGATCGGGCCATCCTGCCACAAGAAAGGTCCGGTCGTCAAAGAGGATCACGTGTCCATGACGGCCTCCGCCCGAGCCGCCCCCGGCGGCTGACAGGGGCACCACCGCCATAATCCGCTTGCCCTTGGCCTCGCTCCAGTCGTGCAGCAGGCCGGGAAAGTGCTTGGCAAACGCCACCTTCTCCATGTTGGCCTGCCATTTTTCCTGCGGTTCCATCGTCAGACGGGCGTCAGACGGGACGCCCTTATCCCCCACTCGTCTTCGAGGGAAGAGAGGGACGTGATGGGGAGGAGTCCATGGGAGCATGGACCAGCTCCAGCAGATTTTCATCCGGATCGAGAAAATAGAGGCAATGGTGATCGCCCCAGTCGATCGGCGCATGAAACGGAACCCGCCGGGACTCGAACAGCGATTTCGCCGCCCACAGATCATCCTGGGACACCAGGAACGCATGGTGGGCCTTTCCCCTGGGATCATCGAGCTGGCCGCGTCCGGCCGGTTTGTGCGACCGGTTTTCAAACAACGCCACCCGCTGCGGGCCGCACTGGAGGAGCAGCTGATCAGGCAGACGCATGAACACTTCGAACCCCAGCACCCCCGTGTAGAACCGCTCGGCCCGTTTGAGTTCGGCCACTTCGATGCCGATGTGATCGACCTGAAGGATGTTCATCCCTCACCCGGCAGCGAGGATCGCTTGTACTCCGTGCGCAACTCCGACTGCAACCGCCCCATCCGGTAGCGCTGCCGGTTCACGAAGCCCGCGTGGCCGGCCAGGGCCGGATGCACCGCCTCCACCTGGCGCCACAGCTCCTGCACCAGCCGCCGGTAGTCGGGATGGCCCTGAGGCATCGTCCTCAATTCCGCGATATGATACAGCTCGCGCAGGTTGACTGTCATCATCCATCGGACACGATAGGCAAAGGGGACCACGTACTGCGCTTCCAGCGGATGGTCGCGGGCGATCAGCCGGTGGACCGACGCCGCCTCCTCCATCGCCCGCCGGAACTCAACGTCAAAACCGCACTCGGCCAACTCATCGGGCATGTCGTACCCGTGCTCGACGGTGAAGGATTGCCGCTCCTTCGTCACGATCCGGTGGCGGTGCAGATCACGGTAGCTGCCGATGTTGCAGCACAGATCGAACGTGTAGACGGCTTGCTCCAGCGCCCGGCCGGGCTTGTCCCGGCGGTGGCGCCGGCCGCCCAGCGCGTCGGCCAACAGCCGGTTGCGGGCCTCCCGATCCATCCGCCGCGCCTGCTCGCGCAACGCAGTCAGCGGCTGATGCGAATTCGAATAGAGCAGCGCCGCCAGCACCTTCTCCTCCGCCTGGGGATCGTAATCGACCAGCGTTGAACCGAACGGCGCCGGAATCGCGGCGGCCGGTTCGATCCGTTCCGCCTGCCGCCGGACGGCCCCGGCCGACTGCTGCCAATAGGAATTGGGCGTGGCCCGTTTGACGAAGGAGGGGATCAGATCGTTCAGCTCGCGATGCATCGCTTCGGCCAGCCCCCGCATCTCGGCCAGCGGCGACGAATAGCTCTTGTTCAACAGATGCTCGAAGGCCTGGCCGACGCCGAACAGCCCGACGTTCGTCCTGGTGGCCATCGGCAGATAGCCCCGCAGGAGATCGCATGCGTGCGCCCTGACGGTGGCGCGGTGGGCCCGGTCGGCCCACTGACGGTCCGCCTCATCGGTCAGCTCCCGATACCGGACCGGCTCCCCGGTTTTTGGATGGGCGAACTCCATCGTCTCGACCGGCATGGAGCGTTCGACCTGGGCGAGCATCGGCTCCATCTGCCGGGCATAGGTGTCGAAGAGCAGGGTCATCAGCGCGCGGTACCGCCCGGCATGGGGCGAGGCGATCACCGCCGGCTCGTCATAGACGGGATACCGTCCCTGCGCATCCTTCCGGTCAAAGCGGACGTACCGGGTCGATTTTTCCAGCGGAGCGATGCCGATCCTCGCGTCCTCGATCAGATTGGCCGCGACGTTGGAAATGTTCTCGCACGCCAGATGCGCGCCGCCGAGTTGCGCGACCGAATCGTCGCCGTAGCCGATCAGGACCCGGTCGTAAAATTCCCTCGCCTTCTTCACCGACGCATCGTCCTCCCCGCCGGACGGCCCCGCCGCGGAACGAAAGGACTCCCTGTTCCCGGCGAACTCCTCCAGAAACACGTCACGCAGGCTCTTGGCCGACCGGCTGTAGCGGGAAAAGAGCGCGCCCGCCACCTCCTGGGGCAGTTTCAGCCCGAAGACGTCGCGATCAAGATTGGTGAAAAACGGCGACAGGCGGGCCTGGTCATCGGGGGTGAAGGAGATGGGGGTCATGTGACGACAGGGACGTCACCGCATTATAAAAAAATCGGAGAATTGAGTAAAGTGGACGACGCGTGTACAATAGGCGGCGCCGCACCCTTCCGGATCGCAAGGGTCGCATGCGGCCGATGGGAGCACAGCGGGGGCTCTGGGTCTGGGACAGCGCAGGCCCTTTCCCTGAAGTTTCCTCACGGGCGAATTATTGAATACGGGGGGAGACGCCGTCTCCCCCCGCAGCCGGTTGATTAAAGTCAGGGGGAGACTCTCTCTCCCCCTGACAACCCCCATTGGTTGTTGATCGCATGACGAACACAAAACACAACAAGAGCATTATAAAGCCGATGGGAGAGACACGGTGGCTCGGGGCGTGGGGGCATCGCCAACCGAAACGCAGAGCGTTTATGGAATCTCTTCCCCGCACGGACCCCCACATACAATGACCGCCTCGTCCAGCGCCGCCATCACCAAGCGCAGCAAGACCAACTTTTACTACGCCTTTTTGTTTCTCCCCAAGGCGCAACGGGAGGCGCTCTACGCCGTCTATGCCTTTGCCCGGCTGGTCGATGACGCCGTCGATCAGGCGGTCTCCCCCCAGGCGGCCGGGGAGGGCGTCGCCCGGTGGCGCGCCGAGCTGGCCCGCGTCTATGAAACGGGGGGGACCGGTGCCCCGGAACATCCGGTCGCCCGCCAGCTGTCCGTGGCGGTCAGGCACTACCGGCTGACCAAGGATCTCTTTGACGCATTGATCGACGGCGTGGAAATGGACCTGACCCATCGGCGGTATGAGACGTTCGAGCAGCTCGCCCGCTACTGCTACCGCGTCGCCTCGGTCGTCGGCCTGATCTGCATTGAAATCTTCGGCTACCGGAATCCCGCGACCCGTGACTACGCGATCGCCCAGGGCATGGCGTTCCAATTGACCAACATTCTGCGCGATATTAAAACCGATGCAACCAAGGATCGCATCTACCTTCCCCTGGACGAGCTGGTCCGGTTCGGCTACGGGGAGACGGAGCTGCTGGCGCATCATTATAATGACGCCTTCAAGGGGCTGATGGCGTTCCAGTGCGAACGGGCCCGTTCCTACTATGACAAGGCGGCCGGCCTGTTGCCGCCCGTGGACCGGCGATCGATGCTCCCCTCGGAGATCATGGGAGGCATCTACCGCCGGATCCTGGATGACATCGAGGCAAGGGGCTACAACGTCTTCGAGGAGGAGAGCCGCCTGTCGACGCCGACCAAACTGCTGATTGCGCTGCGCGTCTGGGCGGGCGGGTTGCTGCGGCGGTAATCCGAAGGGTGGGTTTCAACACCGTCCAGAAGACTTCCTGATTCGCCGGAGTCGGCGAATCAACCACATCACCCCGGCCAAGGCGACCACCGCCGGGAGGCCCGGATCGATGCGGCCGTACCGGCTGAACGGCCGGCCGAGCGATCCCATGTTGCAGCCGCTTGTCTGATTGTCCAGGACTTTGAGCAGAAACACATCCGTGCCGCCACTGTAATGGTCGCCGATATAGTTCACGTTGGCGGGCGGACTCGTCACCGTAATCGGGTTCAAGATGCGAAAACTATTCGTGTCTGACTGGGTGATCCCCGTTACATATACAGCGCCAACATCAAGGACAATCGCGCGGCCGATATCTGCTCCGTCGCCACCCCAAAAAGTTGAATAATCGAGCGTGTAGTCAGTGTTGAGACGCAGCAGAAACGCGTCACTGCTCCCCCCGCCGTAAGTTGGTTGAAGAGCGTCTTTGAGCGGAAAACTAGTCGCTGAATCGGTCTCTCCCGTCACGTAGATGAATCCTTCCGGGCTCCTTTCAATGCCAAATCCCGCGTCATCGCCGCTGCCGCCCAGATAGGTCGAGAAGCGAAGCGTTTCTCCTTTGGTATCGAGCCTGGAGATAAAGGCATCCTCGCCGCCGGCATTGTCGGTCTGGATAGCATTTGTCGTGGTTGGAAAGGGATTGACATCCGAATTCTTTGACGTCGTCGAGCCGGTCACAAACGGCGTATTACTAGCTTCGAAGATGGCGTAGCCCACGTCATCGCCGCTGCCGCCAAGATAAGTGGAATAGAGCACGGATCTGCCATCACCGGAGAGGTGTGTGACAAACGCGTCGGACAGGCCGCCGCCGTACGTCTTCTGCAGCGGGTTGTGTGAAGCCTGACCGACGTGGGTGGGAAAATCATACGAATTCGTCCAGCCGGTCACCGTGCTCGACCCGCCCGAGCCAATGGCCAGCGCCAGCCCCTGCTCCTCTCCGCTGCCGCCCAGATAGGTGGAAAAGGCCAGCGATTTGCCCTTGCTGTCCACCTCGGCCACGAACGCGTCGGACGCGCCCCCGCCATAGGTGCTCTGCCACGGCACCTTCGTGGGGAAATCGGTCGATGATGTCGTGCCCGTCACAAAGGCGTTGCTGGCGGTTATTCTGATCGAATTGGCCTGGTCTGATCCGGTGCCGCCCAGATAGGTCGCATACTTGATGGCATTGCCCTTCTTCTCGATTTTCATCACAAAGGCGTCGGAGTCCCCGCCGCCGTAATTGACTTGATAGGCAAAATCGTTGGAACTGGAATCGTTAGGCTCGATCGGAAAATCCGTCGTATTGGTCCAACCGGTGACAAAGACGGAACCCGAGTTGTCCATCTCGACACCCATCGCCTCTGTGGTGGGGGGATTGCCCGACTCGACATTGATGCCGCCGATGAATGTGGAATAGCTCACCACCTTCTGCGTCTGATTTAACTTGGTCACAAAGGCATAGGTGGATGCGCCGGTGACGCTCACACCGGGGACCGGATCGACGATTGGGAAATCCATCGTCGAGTCGGTATACCCTGCCAGCGCAATGGCGCCCGTGTTGGCATCGACCGCGATGGCGGTGGCCACGTCATCCGCGCTCCCCCCCCAATAGGATGACAGGTCGAGGACCGGATCAATCACCAGCGGCCTGGCCGGATCATATGATCCGAGGGCAATGCCGACCTCGTACCGCCCCCGTGATCTGCCTTCGTTCGCGTGAACCCGACGCAGTGTGTAGGAGCCGGCCACCGGCCTGTGTGCGCCGTCGATCTCCTGATAAACCACCGGCTTTTGTTGGATCATCACGCCGGCCGCGGTCGTCAGTCGCAGGTCGCCCCGTTCATCGACTGTTGCCGATTCGGCGCCGTCAACCGCCAGACGGATGACGCCGGGATCGGCGCCGGGGGCCACGATCAGATCATATTCGAGCCGTGGCACATCGCCCCCGTCGGTTGATGCGGAGCCGGACCCCCCTGACGCTTCGTCTCGCCCATCCGATGCGCTGCCGTACCCTCTTGAAGCACTGCCATAATAAACCAGATCGATTCCGGGATAGAGGCCGCGGTAACGGACCCTGGCAAAATGGGGCACGTTCGTGCGCCAGCGCGACGGATTGTTCCCGATAAAATAATTGCTCCTTGCCTCCAGCGGTCCTTGTCCCTCAATCGCCGGATGTGTGGACGCGCCGAGCCAGGTCGTCGTCACAACCGCGGCGTGCGGTGCCTTGGACGCGCGCGGCCCGGCTGCGTGCGCGGAACCGGCCACCAGCCGGATCGACGTGCCATTGGAGGTCAGATAGAGGGTCGCGCCCGCGCCATGGGCCAGGAATGTGACCCGCGGATCGCTCTGGCCCTGATTGATCTCGAACTCGACGGGAAGATGGGCTTGCGAACGGGCCGTCGCCGCGGCGGCGGGCAAGGTCAAGACCACGAGCGTGAGCAGGGCGAGCGCAAGAAGCCACGCCCGGGGGTGCGCCATCCCGCCTACTCGCACACGGCGCCGATCGACGCCGACTGGACCAAGCGAGCGTATTTGGCCAGTGCGCCGCGCGTAAACCTGGGCTTCGGCGCTTTCCATCCCTTGAGCCGGCGCCGGATCTCCTGGGCGGTCAGGTCGAGCTGGATCCGCCGCTTCACAGCGTCTATTTCAATCATGTCCCCGTTTTTGACGATCGCAATCGGTCCGCCGACCGCCGCCTCGGGCGCCACGTGGCCGGCCATCAGGCCGTGCGTCGCGCCGGAGAAACGGCCGTCGGTCAGGAGCGCGACCTTGTCGCCCAGCCCCTCCCCGACCAGCGCCGCCGTCAGCGCCAGCATCTCGCGCATCCCCGGTCCGCCTTTGGGCCCTTCATACCGGATCACCACCACGTCGTCCGCCTTGATCCGTCGTTGCTTGACCGCGGCGAAGGCATCCTCCTCGCAGTTGAAGACCCGCGCCGGCCCGCGATGGCGGAGCAGCTTCACCCCGGCCGTCTTGACCACGCACCCTTCCGTCGCCAGGTTGCCCTTGAGAATGGCCAGCGTTCCCGTCGGGTTGATCGGCGATTTCACCGGATGAATGACGTCCTGCCCGGAGGGAAAACGGACGTCGCGCAGATTCTCCTTCACCGTCTTGCCGGTCACCGTCAGCGCGTCGCCGTGCAGCAAGCCCGCGTCGAGCAGCTCCTTCATCACGACCGGGATGCCGCCGACGCGGTCGAGGTCGACCATCACGTACCGGCCGCCGGGCTTCATATCGGCGATGTGCGGCGTCCGCCGGCTGATCCGGTCAAAATCCTCAATCCGCAGCTTCACCCCCGCCTCGCGCGCGATCGCCAAGAGATGCAGAACCGCGTTGGTCGAACCGCCGATCGCCACGACGACGGCGATCGCGTTCTCCAGCGCCTTGCGCGTGATGATGTCGCGGGGCCGGATCTTCTCCTTGAGCAGGTGCAAGACGGCGTGGCCGCTGGCGACACAGAGCTGATTGCGCCGCTCGTCCACAGCGGGCACCGACGCGCCGCCCGGCAGCGACATCCCCAGCGCCTCCGAGGCCGAGGCCATCGTGTTGGCCGTGAACATCCCGGCGCAGGAGCCGGCGCCCGGGCAGGCGACCCGCTCCAGCGCCGTCAATTCATCCGTCGGTAGCTTGCCCATCGCGTGGGCGCCGACGGCTTCAAAGACGTCCTGGATCGTCACGTCGCGGCCGTGGAAGCTGCCCGGCATGATCGTGCCGCCGTAGATGAAGACCGACGGCAGATTGAGCCGCAGGCAGCCCATGATCATCCCCGGCAGGCTCTTGTCGCAGCCGGCGATCGTCACCAGCCCGTCGAACCGCTCGGCAAAGGCGACCAGCTCGACCGAATCGGCGATCGCCTCGCGCGTCATCAACGACGCCTTCATCCCCTCGTGGCCCATGGCGATCCCGTCGCTGACCGCGATCGTGCCGAACTCGATCGGCGTGCCGCCCGACTGGATGACCCCCTCCTTGGCGAACCGGGCGAGCCGGTTCAGATGGATGTTGCAGGGCGTCACCTCGTTCCACGAACTGGCGACGCCGATCTGGGGCCTGGCCAGCTGCTCGTCGGTCAGCCCCATGGCATGGAACATCGCCCGGTGCGGCGCCCGCTCCGCGCCCTCGGTTACCTCCCAACTGCGCAGCTTCAATCCATGAGAAGCCGCGTGTCCGGTTCGTTTGCTCATCTGGCCACCTTTCTCGCCGCCCGCCCCGCCCTGCGCGCGGACGAACCTGCGTTGACCCGGTCACGGCGGGATGCCCGGTCAACCGTTTCCTGACGCCGTGAGCCGGTCGAGACCAGCTCGATCGGACAGCCGACGGCGCGTTCCAGCGCCTCCAGATAGTTGCGCGCGGCCTTTGGCAGCTTGGCGTAGGAGCGGATGTTCATCGTCGGCTCCAACCAGCCCGGAAGCGTCTCATAGACCGGCTCGCACGATTCCAGCGCCGACAACGCCGCCGGCATCTCGGCCGTGACCTTTCCGCCGATCCGGTAGGCGGTGCAGAACCGGATCTCCCGGCAGCGATCGAGCACGTCGAGTTTCGTGACGGCCAGCCCGCTCAGGCCGTTGATTCTCGCCGCCGTCCGGACCACCACCGCGTCGAACCAGCCGCACCGGCGCGGGCGGCCCGTCGTCGCGCCGAATTCCCGGCCGGCCGTCTGCAACTCCTGCCCCTGCGCGTCGTTCAGCTCCGTCGGAAAGGGGCCGCTGCCGACGCGCGTCGTGTAGACCTTGGCCACCCCGAGCACCCGGTCGATCTTCGTGGGCCCCACGCCCGTGCCGGTGCAGGCGCCGCCGGCGGCGGCCGAGGAGGAGGTGACGTAGGGGTAGGTGCCGAAATCGACGTCCAGATGCGTCGCCTGCGCCCCTTCGAAGAGCACCGATTTGCCGCGGTCGATCGCCTCGTTGAGCAGCGCGGTCGTATCGGTCACCAGCGGCCGGATCCGGTCGGCGTAGCCGCAATACTCCTTGTAGATCGCGTCCAACTCGAACCCCTTCACCTTGAAAGTCTGACGGAGGACGGCGTTCATCTCGTCGATGTTCGTCGCCAGCCGGTCTCTGAAGACGGCCGGATCCATCAGATCGACCATCCGGATGCCGACCCGGGCCGCCTTATCGGCATAGGCCGGACCGATCCCCCGGCCGGTCGTGCCGATTTTTCTGGCGCCCTTGTGCTTTTCGCTTTCCCGCTCGATCGCGCGGTGATAGGGCAGGATCAGATGGGACCGGTCGCTGACGAACAGCGCGCCCCGGACGGTGACGCCCCGCCTCTCGACCTCGGCGATCTCGGCGAGCAGCGCGGCGGGATCGACCACCACGCCGTTGCCGATGACGCAGAGCTTGCCCGGACGGAAAATGCCGGAGGGAATCAGGTGCAGGACGCAGATCTCGCCGTCGTAGACGATCGTGTGGCCGGCGTTGTGGCCGCCCTGGTAGCGGGCGACGCAGTCGACCCGCTCGGCGAGCAGATCGATGATCTTGCCCTTCCCCTCATCCCCCCACTGGGTACCAACCACCACGATATTAGGCATGGCCTCGCGTACGCTCCCTCACACAAAAGACCTGGCACATGAAAAAACGCTCTGGCCGGGACGACAGAGCGTCGGGGCACCATTTTCTCCCCTCTTTATAAAAGAAGTCAAGGGCGGGGCCAGAGAGCGCCGCAGATCGACAGGCAGGGGAGGTGAGTCGCGCCCTCTGAAGGCTGCCGCCATATGGCTTCAATACTGAGGCAGCCGGAAGCGGAAGGCCGTCGAGCACCGGAAGCGCAGACGGCCTGTGCCGGCGAACCGCCCCCGCCTACCGATCAAAATGCGGCGAGCAACCCGGCGTACAAGCCCTTGGCGACGTACGCGGCCTCGCCCAGCGTCAGCAGAAATCCCTCCCGCTGCCCTGACCGGCCTCGCCATGCGGCCAGATGCTGATCCGAGCAGGCGAAGACCGCCGATTCGCAGAACGCGGCCGCGGTTCGTGCCCCATCTCCGGCGGGCTGGTTGCCGACCCAGAGCCGCATCGCCTCCGGCTTCGCCTCCAGCAGCTCGCCGCCCTTCAATCCCACGTGAATCGGCGCGTCGCAATAGGCGCACTTCGACTCGACCGCCGCCTCCTGCTCGACGAGCGATGAGACGCCCAGCGCGTCGATCGCTGAGGCGGCGTAGACCGGCTGCCATTCCGGCTTGGAAGGAAAATGGACTTCGTGCAGCGTCGGACTGACCGAATAGGGATAAACCGTGGCCACCAGGCCGCCCTGCATCGCGACGAGATCAAGCTGATCCAGGCGCGCGATCGCCTGCTCGGCCGCCACGTGATCCGCCCAATTCAACGCGGCCTGAATCTCCTCGGCATACGCGGCCCGACCCCGTTCGGGATAGGACGCGATCAGATAGCGCCAGGCCTCGCGTTCTTGTTCAGACAACTGGGCGAGCTTCTGCTCACGCTGGAGCAGAGTCTTGGCCGCGCCGAGCGCCGCCTGGGCGCGATTGGTCGATTCAACCTTCCAACGGGACTTTCCAGCCATACGTACTCCTTTGATCGGATAGTGAAACCGGCGCAGGCCCCCTCGCCGGCGCAAGAATAGGCCCGCCGTTCGGCGGGCACAGACATCCTGGACAGGACACACCAGGAAAGTAATTGCACTATGCCAGAATCGACGGAAAAGAGTCAAGGCGAAGGAAGGATAGCCTCACGCCGGGCCGGCTCCTCAGCACGGGCTCGCTTGCGGTTGCGGTCCTCAGCGGGTCATCGGATGTGGGGGCCCGTGCGGTGCAGTGTCATCATTCGATGATTCCCCAAGCGCGTTGCGTTGGGTAGGCGATGCCCCCACACTGTCTATCAGATGTGGGGGCCCGTGCGGAAAGGGCGGTAACAAGTCCTCCGATGCCCCCACACCCCAGACTCTCAGCCCTCGCATGATCGATGCCATGGAAGCGAGGGCCTCCGACTTGCACCGAGAATCGGAGATTCGAGGTGGAGGGCTTCGTCACCGGCCCGGTGTGAGGCTGGAGCGAGGGGATAAAAATTAATGAGAAGTGGTGGAGCTGGTCGGGATCGACCACGCCGGCGCATGGCGGCCGCAGGCATGCCATGCGCAATTCCCTACAGTCTTCCGCTCGTGGGTGCGGGTGAATTGACCCGCACAGCCGACGACACAATCACGGGAAATCAATGAGAAGTGGTGGAGCTGGTCGGGATCGAACCGACGACCTCAAGACTGCCAGCCTTGCGCTCTCCCAACTGAGCTACAGCCCCAAAAATTTTGTGAAACAAAATTTTTGCCCCGAGCCGGTCTTCGGCGAGGGGCCACGATTTTTGTTTCAATCACCGTAAACCTGAATGATTATTAAGAGAATACCATTGCCTCGAAAAACGTGTCAAGCGCAGCCGTCCTCCCCTCGCTGACCGCCACATCACGGCTGGGGCGGGAAATTCGTATCAAGCTTGCCGTCCGTATTATACCGGGCTAATGTAAATGCACTGGGCAACTGTGTCTGCGGCGGTGGATTGGTATAGCCCTGGGAAAAGCCGGCGACGATGGGAAAGCCGTCGATTCCGGGATCGCCGCCAGACTGTATCGCCAGCCCGAACGCCCCGGCGCCGTACCTGATCTCCGTGGTGACCTTGCCTCCCGAGCCGAACTTGGTGTCCAAATGGCCATCCGGATTGTACCGGGCCATGACAAATTCGCCATAAGTCTTGTTATACGCCGTGCCGGCCACGATGATTTGCTGATTACCTTGAGGATTATTAATCAGATTCGGATTGGTGTAGAAACCCAATGCCGTCGCGCCTGCGTGGGTGTCGATCGGCGTGGTGACCGTGCCCTTGCTGTTGAAGTTGGTGTCGAGGCTTCCATTGGATGTGTATCGAACCACTGCCACAGTCCTCTGCGTAGTCAATGCCGATCCGGCGACCACTACGTTCCCATTCACATCAATCCCCACTGCTTTGGCCTCGTCATTCTCGTAGTCCGTGCCGATGGCGGTGGTAACAATGCCCGTAGTATTCGACGGATCACCGCCGTAGAAAGTGGTATCGGGGCTGCCATTCTCCATGTAGCGGGCCACCAGAATCACGTTCTGGTCGGTCACCTTCTTGCCGTTGATCACCGACATCCCGTAAGCGACGCCCGCCACAACGAGCAGGTCGTTGTTGGAAAGATTCGGATCCGGCTGGATGGTCAGCGCGTTGGCTTGGACGCCCGTCGGCGGGGGACAGGGCGATGGATTTGATGGATCAGATGGATTACAGTTGGCGGGAACGGGGACAACATTGGGGTCGGTTATGACTTCGCCGTTCGTTCCAAACCCCACATCAAGAGTCCCGTCTGAATTATATCGGACCAGGGCAATTCGACTTTGCACCGCCGTGCCATTGTTCACACTGGAATAACCTGCCGCGACGATCTTCTCCTGCCCGCCGACCGATTGAATCGTGACGGCAAGGGCCCGGTCGTCATATGAGCCGATCTGCGTCGTCACGATGCCGCCCGATCCAAATCCCGTGTCAAGAGTCCCGTCGGGATTGTAACGGGCCACGGCAAACACGTATTGCGAGCCATTATAAGAATATCCCGCGACGACCAATTTTTGATCCGCTGCTTGCACGGCCAGCGCCTTCGCTTCGGCATTCCCCGGACCAATGGCGGTCGTGTCTATGCCGGTGCCATTGAAACTCGAGTCCAGCTTCCCGTCAGATGAATTGTATCGAGCCAGAGTAAAGAGATTCTGTGTGCCGTTATTTGCAAAACCGGCCGCAATGATCTGGCCGTCCGATTGAACGGCCACGGCGCTCACCTGGGAGTCCGTGGGCGGATTGGGCGGAATCGGAGGAAAGATGTCCGTAATCACGACGGCCGAAGTTCCAGGCTTGGCCAGGGCGTTTGTGTTGCTGCTCGATCCGCAGGATAGAAGGACCATACCGGTCACCAGCGCAAGAATGGCGCGCAGGGGATGGACCATGGGCGCGAGGGGAATCTTCAATGAGATCTGGATGGTGGGTGGATGGTCAAAATGGGAAAGGGCCTCACTGCCTTGCACGCGCTGTCAACCGCTTCATCTTATGCCCATCCTCGTGGCGCCTCAACTCCCCCACAGTCTATCGTGAAGCCGTATGATTTGACAATGGCCCTCTCGCAGGCCGGTGAAAAAGTCCATCTGCGGCGTTTTCGGGTTCATTCGGGATGGCTTTGCTGGGGAATCCTCACGTACCAACCCCCTACGCTCCGGTTCCCTCGGAGCCTGCGGCCTTGCAGCTGGAACTTTTTGACCAACCTGCAAGTCAATGTGTGTTTCAACACCCTGCTGGAACGCTCGGGAATGGATGGAACGTTGCAGTCTGAACGGCGCGTCACGCTCTTTGACAAAGCTCTCGCTCGCACACGGGGGATGCTTCGACCCGAGCGGACACGCTCCACTCACTCTTTAACTGCTTGCCCCGCCTCTCCGAATTCAAACTTAAATGTTGCCTCTCGTTTGAGTCAGGAGAAGAGCGCGCCTGGGCTTCCCTTCCAGGCCGCAGGCCGGACGGGATTAGGCGCGGCCCCTTTTCCTCGGCCCGATTTCAGCCAGAATCGACCGCTCCGCTTCAAGCCAGTCATCCAGGTCATGGCCATGGATTCGCTCTCGTTCCACAAAGCGCTGATAGGCGCGCTCGGCGATCCGTTGATGCAGGATTTGGGGCTCAACCGGCGGGACCTCGGCCTTGGACTTGGGCGGTAAGAGTTGCTTGCCGCGAACCAACTGTGCCATCGTCACCTCCTCGGAGTTCATGGGGTTGATGAGGACCGACGTACAGCTCCACCCCTGTTTAAATCTTTTCCATTGAAAAGTCAACCCGGTTTCATCACCCGCTTGATATTCGCCGTGCCGCGTTGATAGCATGAAGGCGTTCTGCTCCCGACGCGGAGGCGCATCATGCCCCCCATTTTCATCGCATCCGACCGACCGGCATTCTCATCGGCATCCCCTGCGCGGCGGTCATCAACGCGCACCGTTACGACCAACACTGACGCCGGGACGCGCCCATGAGCCGGCGATCACCGCCTCCGGGTCCACAAGATGAGCAGCTGGTCACCATCACCGGTGATTCTGTCCTCCTTGAGGGCATGCTGGGCATGCCTTCCAACGCGCCCGGCGTGGTCCTCTTCGCCCACGGCAGCGGCAGCAGCCGCCGCAGCCCCCGGAACAACTTCGTCGCGGATGTCCTCCGGCGCGCCGGCCTCGCAACGCTTCTGATGGACCTGCTGACCGAGGAGGAGGACCGCGATTATGAGATGCGCTTCGACATCGACCTGCTGACCCGCCGGCTGGTCGCCGCGACACGCTGGATCGGCACGGAGCCCCGGACCAGCGGACTCGCCATCGGCTATTTCGGCGCCAGCACGGGCGCGGCGGCGGCGCTCAACGCGGCCGCGCGGCTGGGGGACGGAATCGGCGCGGTCGTCTCGCGCGGCGGCCGGCCCGACCTTGCCGATGCGCTGGATCAGGTCCGCGCGCCCACGCTGTTGATCGTCGGGGGGCTCGACACGGAGGTGATCGCGCTCAACCGGCAGGCCTACGCGCAGCTGCGCGCGGAAAAGGAATTGACGATCGTGCCCGGCGCCACCCATCTGTTCGAGGAGCCGGGCACGCTCGAACAGGTTGCCGATCTGGCGGCCCGTTGGTTCACCCGCCGCCTGTCACGCGCCACAACTCGGAGGGAGCCGCATGGCCGTTGAGGCAACACCGACAGCCGCACAGGTGATCGATACCCAGCGGAAGGACTGGAACCGCGTCGCGCCCGCCTGGGAAAAATGGGACCGGCGGCTGGAAGAGAACATGGCCTTCATCAACTACCGGCTGGTCGCGGACGCGCGGCTGCGCCCCGGCCAACGGGTGCTCGATCTCGGCTCGGGCACGGGCTGTCCCGCGCTCCTGGCCGCGCAGGCGGTGGGCGATGGGGGCGGCGTGGTGGGGCTCGACCTGGCCGAAGGGATGCTGGTCGTCGCCCGCCGGAAGGCCGCCGCGTTGAATGTGTCGAACGTCGTGTTCCGGACCGCCGACATCACCGCCCTGCCCTTTGAGTCCGATTCATTCGACGCCGTCACCAGCCGCTTCTGCCTGATGTTCCTGCCGGAGATTCCGAAGGCGCTGGCCGAAATCGCCCGCGTGCTCAAACCGGCCGGCTATCTGGCCGCCGCCGTCTGGTCGGCGCCGGATAAGAACCCCTTCATTACCATCCCGATAAAGGTGCTTGGCTCCTATCTCACGCTGCCCCCGCCCGATCCGGAACAGCCCGGCATCTTCCGGCTGGCCAGGCAGGGTGATCTGTCAGGCATGGCCGAGCGGGCCGGACTGCGGGTGCTCGAGGACGAGGAATTGACCGGCGAGTCCCGCTTCGATTCGGCCGATGAATATTACGATAGTCTGATGGACATGGCGGCGCCGATTCAGCCGCTGTTTGCGAAACTCTCAGCGGGCGATCAGGCCAAGGTTCAGACGGAGATCAAACGGGAAGCAGAACGGTACCGCCGGGGAAAAGGCATCGTCTTGCCCATGGCCATTCGGATCGTGGCCGCAAGAAACGGATGAGGCGGATCCGACGCTCCCTCAGCCGGCAATCGAGGGCAGCGACTGACCGGCCCCCAGCGGCTTCAGCCAGGTGAGATGGCCCAGCCGCCGGAGATGGGCCATGAGACGTTCGGCCGATCCCCAATCGCTCCAGCCGACGCCGCGCACCGGCAGCACCGACAACTTCACAAGGCGATGCGCGGCGGCGGCCTGCAGGATGTTCGAGGAAAAGTTCACCGGTTCGAGATGCCGATAGACGGATTCCACAGTCTCGCGCTCGCGCGACGTCCCGATCGCCCGCTCCACATGCTCGAAGGCCCGGCACAGCGCTGGCGCCAGCCAGCGCATCAAGGTCACGAACCGTTCAACGCGCGCCACCATCACGAAGGCGTTCCACAACGCTCCGGCCTGGATCAGGGCGCCGGCCGTTTCGCGATCCGGTTTTTCCTCGAATTGAATGAGCCGTTTCATGCAACCGCCCACCCCATCCTCCTTCCGCCGACCGGGGAGCAGGTAGCCGTACTCCGGTTCCGGTCCGGTTGGCTCAATGCCCAGGAGCACAAATCCGGCCGGATTCCGCTCCACCTCCCGGCAGGCCAGCTCGACGTGGCCCATGAACAGCGTCTCTTCATCAATGAAATGGTCGGAGGGAAACACCACCATGACCGCGTCGGGATTGAGGCGATGCAGGTGCAACAATGACAGATACAGCCCCACCCCCGTTTCTTTGTTCTCAGGCTGGATGATGACGTTCGGCGTGTCACGATTCGCCAGCTGCCGGCAGGCTTCGCGATAGGTGAGATGGGAACGATTGACGATCGTCAGCAGCCGCTCGGCGGGGAGCAGCTGCTCGGCGCGGCGCCACGTTCGCTCGAGCAGTGAGCCGTCTCCCGTAAAATCCACATACTGTTTGGGCAGAGTATCACCCCGCCATTGCCGGATGAAGGGTTGCAGTCGTCGTCCTTCCCCCGCCGCCAAGACGATGCCGGTGCGCTCCATGGTCCGCTCAGGCCGCCGCATGGCGACGGGTCCGCAGAAAGGACGCTCCCACGGTGTTTGTGGAATCCCGGCGATGGCGCAGAATCAACGGATCGATTACATCGCCGCAGAACAGACAGCGCCAGCCGCGGTACCACCAGGGGACGGCGCCGTCGGTGCCGTTGGAAAACTCCTCTTCGACCATCACGCCCCCACAGCGCGTACACGACATGCTTCACACTCCTTCCCCCTCCGATTCCCGCTGAAGATGCCCGCCGCCGCATGCGGCGGAACTTGTTTGTAAACGTAGCAAGAAGGAGACCACAAGGGTGTGTGTGCGGCAGGCGTCGATCCCCGTCTAATTGCTCCTTTTCAAGCCGGCGCCATCGCCGGCATGGAGATGCAAGGTTGCGTCTCCCTTCCGTGCGGGCCGTGATGCCCCAGATCCGGGCGCATGGTCCCGACCGCGCGCCACGGCGCGATGGAGGCTACCCCGGCAGGCGGAACCGCAGTCCAAAGAGCCAGGACATATAGACCGACGGCTGTTGGCTGACGTTCACGGATGTGTAATTCAATAAGATCTCGGTGCCCAGCAGGAGGTTCTTCGACAGCTCGAAATCGACGCCCGCCCCTACGGGGATGAGGAATCCCGCGTCATCTTCATGGCGCGGTTGATCGGCATCAATCACGACGAACCC
>DATJYI010000267.1:0-9046 GCA_035499635.1 Nitrospiria bacterium
TCCCGGCGGCGGCGGGGCCTACAACGTGGCCCTGGACAATCTCGGCGTCGCGCCCGCGCTGGTCGCCGGCGCCGCGCTGCTGGTCGATTACATCATGACCGTCGCCGTCAGCGTGGCGGCGGGCGTGGCGGCCGTCACCTCGGCCGTCCCTGATCTCTATCCCCATCGCGTGCTGCTGGCGCTTGGCACGGTCATGGTCCTGACGCTGGTCAATCTCCGCGGCCTCCGCGAGTCGGGCCGTCTGTTCGCGTTGCCCACGTATCTGTTTATCATCAGCATGCTGTGGGTACTCGGCGCCGGCGCGATCAAGTTGTTCGCGCAGGACGGTGAAGCCGCCGCCCGGGCCCTGCCGGTGCTGCCGACCGAACCGGTCTCCGCCGTCGGCGCCTGGCTCCTCGTCCGGGCGTTTGCTTCGGGGTGTGTCGCGCTCACCGGGGTGGAAGCGATCGCCAACACCGTCCCGGCGTTCAAGGAGCCCTGCTCGCGGCACGCGGGAATCTCCATGGCCTGGCTGGGGCTGATCCTGGCCACGTTTTTCGCCGGCATCACCTTTCTCGCCTTTGCGCTCGGCATTCAGCCGCGGCCGGATGAAACGGTGCTTTCGCAGATCGGCGTCAAGGTGTTTGGGCACACACCGCCCTATCTACTCCTGCAGGCCTCCACCGCGCTGCTCCTCCTGATTGCGGCCAACACTTCCTACACCGGTTTTCCCCGGCTGGCGTCTCTGCTTGGACGGGATCAATTCCTGCCCCAACAGTTTTCTCATCTGGGAGATCGTCTCGTCTTCTCAAACGGCATCATGATTCTTGGCGCGGCCGCGGCCGCGCTGCTCGTCCTCTTCCAGGCCGACACCCACGCCTTGATTCCGCTCTACGCCGTGGGGGTCTTCATCGCCTTCACCATTTCACAGATCGGCATGGTGGTCCGCTGGCACACACGCCGCGGGCCGGGCTGGCGCTGGCGCGGCATCCTGAACTCGCTCGGGGCGGCGGCCACGGCGTCGGTCGTGGTCGTGGTAGCGTCGGCGAAATTCGTGCACGGGGCGTGGGTGGTGCTGGTCGTCATCCCGCTGCTGATCTGGTTGTTCGTGAGCATCCACCGCCATTATCGCGATGTGGCGTGGGAACTGCGCATCAGCCCGAATGCGCCTCTGCGTGGGATCACGCATACCGTGGTGGTGCCGATTCCCGGCGTGACACGGCCGGTCCTCAACGCGCTCGAATACGCCAAATCCCTCTCCCCCCACGTGCGGGCCGTCTACATCAGCCTGAACGACGCCGACACGAAGGCGATGCAGGCGCTGTGGAGGCAATGGAATCCCGGCATCGATCTCGTGGTGCTCCAGCCGCCCTATCGCACCATCGTGGCGCCGTTCATGGACTATCTCGACGTGGTCGACCGGGAACGCGGCGACGACCTGGTGACCGTCGTCCTGCCCGAGTTCATGCCCCGCCGCTGGTGGCACCATTTTCTGCACAACCAGACGGCGCTCATGCTCAAGGGCGCGCTGCTCTTTCGAAAGAACGTGGTGGTGATCGACGTGCCCTACCATCTGCACCAGTGAAGGAGGAGCCATGGCGGACAAACGGGCGAAGAGCGCTAAGGCATCCGGCGTCAGGCGGCGGCGCAAACCGGCCGGCGCGGCGGCGAGCCTGCTGGCCACCGAGCTTGCGTCCACGGCGGATGGCGAGAAACCATCCGAAGTAGCCGAGCTGTGCGAGGCGATTTCGACCGACGGCGGCCTGGTTTTGGCCTCGTATCGGGAACCCTACGGCGGCCGGTGGCTCCTGCTGGCCGCGCTGCCGATCGAGCGGGTCGCCGCGACGCCGTATCAGCGCAACCTCTCCGAGATGCACGTGAGAAAATTGGAAAAGGTGATCAGCAAGCTCGGCCGCTTTCTCGATCCGATCATTGCGGTGCGGGCGGTCAAGGAGGCCACCTCCGAAGCGACGGAAAGTCCGGTCAAGTACTGGACGCCGAACGGCCACCACCGGCTGGCGGCGATGCGCACGCTGGGGGCCAAGAGCATCACCGCCATCGTTGTGCCGGAAGCGGCCGCGGCCTATCAGATCCTGGCGCTCAACACGGAAAAGGCGCACAATCTCAGGGAGAGGGCGCTCGAAGTGATCCGGATGTACCGCGAACTGGCCCGGCTGGACCACGACACCGAAGAACATTACGCGTTGGAATTTGAAGAGGCCTCGCTGATCACGCTGGGGCTGTGTTATGAAGAACAGCCCCGTTTTTCCGGCGGCGCCTACCATCCGATCCTGAAGCGCTGCGATGAGTTTCTCAAGAAACCGCTGCACGACGCGATCACGATCCGGCAGGCGCGGGCGCAGGCCGTCCGCACGCTCGATGAGCAGGTGAGCCGTCACGTGGAGTCGCTCAAGGCGAAGGGATTGACCAGCCCCTATCTGCGCAGCTTCGTCGTCGCCCGGCTCAATCCGATCCGGTTCAGGCCGAAGGAGGCGGAACCGTTGTCGTTCGACGAGGTGATGGAGCGGATGGAAAAGGCGGCGGTTAAGTTTAATCCCGAAAAGATCAAGATGGATGATCTGGCCAAGACCGGTGGAGCGCCGGATGAGACGGACTGATCACGCCGGCCAGGGGCCGAGCGCCGGTTTGACGCGCGAGCAGGGAGTGGATTGCGTACGGCGATGGGGGCTGTCAGGGGGAGTTGAGCGCATTCCCCCTGACTTGGATATCCGATCTGGCCAAGACCGGCGGTGCGCCGGAGGAGGCTGAGTAGTTTGACGTCTATTTATGTGGCCGGTCTCTCCGGAAGTCTGCGCCAGGATTCGTTGAATACGAAGCTTTTGCGCGCCGCGATGGCGCTGTTGCCGGAGGGGTTGACCGGCGAGATTGTTCCCATCGACGGGCTGCCGCTCTACAACGCCGATCTCGACGCCCCCGCGCAGGAACGGCCCGCGGCGGTGCAGCGCTTTTGCGACGCGCTGGCGAGGGCGGACGCGCTGGTGATCGCCTCGCCCGAATACAACTATTCGATCCCCGGAGGGCTGAAGAACGCAATCGACTGGGCGTCGCGCGGGGAGGATTCGCCGCTCGTGAACAAGCCCGTCGCGCTCATGGGGGCGACGGGCGGCTTGTGGGGAACGGTCCGGATGCAGCAGGCCTTCCGGCCGGTCTTTCAATATTTGAACATGCAGCCGGTGAACAAGCCGGAAGTGCTGGTTGCCGAGGCGCCGAAAAAATTCGACGCTAACGGCCGACTGACCGATGAAACCACCCGCCGGCTGATCGCGCAGCAGTTGCAGGCGTTAAAAGCGCTGGCCCTCCGGATGAAAACCACTAAAGCTGGCTAAATCTCGAAACTCAGGGGACTGCTGATACAACGATTGCCAGGAGCCGAGCATCGCATTGAGATGCGAGACGGGAGCACAATTCGTACGGCCGATGGGGATTCTCAAGGGGAGCTGAGCATGCTCCCCTTGAGTTGAGCGAGTGCGAAGCACGAGCGGAACAAACAGCCGAGCATCGCATAGACATGCGAGTCAGTGATGGAACACGTATGGGCGATGGGGGTTGTCAGGGGGAGTTGAGCACACTCCCCCTGACTTTAATCAGCCGAGCGTTGGTTTGACACGCGAGCTACAGGGACAATGCGTATGGCGATGGGGGTTGTCAGGGGGAGTTGAGCACACCCCCCCTGACTTTAATTAACCGAGCGTTGAAATGACTCGCGAGCGATGAGTGTAACGCGTACGGCGATGGAGTGGGTTTAAGTACAGAACATGGGTCCAACAACCAATGGGGGGCGTTGGGGGGAGATAGAGTCTCCCCCCAAATTCAATCAAATATTCGGCCTATAAAACGGATTCTTGCCGGCCGCGTGATCCGTCACATCCAGCACGTCCTTGATGTGCGGCAGTTCCTTCTTGATCAGGCTCGTGATCCCCTGTTTGAGCGTCAGGGTGGCCGAGCCGCAGCCCTGGCAGCCGCCGCTCATGGTGACATAGACGATATTGTCCTTGATGGCGACCAGCGTCGCTTCGCCGCCGTGACTCGCGAGGCCGGGATTGATCTGCTCATCGAGCAGCTTTTGGATCGCCTCGGCGTCCGGTCCGGTCGGCGGTGAGCCGGCCAGCTCGGGCGGCAGTTGGGGCCGTGGAGGCTTCGGCTTCGCGGCGGTTTTGATCACAAATCCCTCGCCCTGGGCGCCGTTGGTATAGTCAATCGTGGCGCCGTCGACATAGGGGGTGCTGAGCCGGTCGAGGTAGAACCGGATCCCATCAACCGTAAAGACCATATCGTTGAGGCCCGGCGTCTCCTTGTCGACTAGGCTCAAGCCGTACTGGGGCGTGCTCTGGCCGTTGGGCGTCACGGTCAGCCGCAGGCCGTAACTCTTCCTCGCCGGGTCATTCAGGACGGCCAGGATCTTGTCCCTTGCTTCAGGTGTCATCGTCAGCATGTAAAAATTCTACCACACGGTATTGCGGTCTGTCACTCGCACTTCGCCAATTCGCTGTGGCATAATATCACCTATGACTCCCCGCACACTCTTTGATAAAATCTGGGGCGCACACGTCGTCCATGCCGAGGCCAGCCAGCCGACGCTGCTCTATATTGACCGCCATCTTGTCCATGAGGTGACCTCGCCCCAGGCGTTCGAAGGTCTGCGATTGGTCGGGCGGCGGGTGCGGCGGCCCGAGCTGACCTTCGCCACGATGGACCACAATGTCCCGACGACCGACCGGTCGCACCCGATCGAGGATCCCATTTCGGCCCGGCAGATGAAGGTGCTTGCCGACAACTGCCGCGAGTTCGGCGTGACGCTGTTCGATCTGGCCAGCCCCGATCAGGGGATCGTCCATGTCATCGGTCCGGAGTTGGGGCTTACACTGCCCGGCCAGACGATCGTCTGCGGCGACAGCCATACCTCCACCCACGGCGCCTTTGGGGCGCTCGCCTTCGGCATCGGCACGAGCGAGGTGGAGCATGTTCTGGCCACCCAGTGTTTGCTGCAGGACAAACCGAAGACCTTTCTCATTGAGGTGAACGGCCGGCGCCCCTTTGGTGTGGAGGCCAAGGATATTATTTTATCGATCATCGGCCGGATCGGGACGGGCGGCGGCACCGGCATGGTGATCGAATACGGCGGCGACACGATCCGCGCGCTGACGATGGAAGAACGGATGACCGTCTGCAATATGTCGATTGAGGCGGGCGCCCGCGCCGGCCTGATCGCGCCCGACGAGAACACCTTCGCCTATCTCAAGGGACGGCGGTATGCTCCCAAGGATTTTGACGCAGCCGTGGCTCGATGGAAGCAATTGCCCACTGATCCCGGCGCACGGTATGACCGGACGCTCCGGATCGACTCGGCGACGATTTCACCGCAAGTGACGTGGGGGACCAATCCCGGCCAGGTGGTGCCGGTCGACGGCCGCGTGCCCGATCCGGCGGAGTTTTCTGATGCCGACGCCCGCAAGTCAGCCGAGCGGGCGATTGATTATATGGGCTTGCGTCCCCGGACGCCGATTACGGAGATTCCGGTCGACCGGGTCTTCATCGGCTCCTGCACCAATTCGCGGATCGAGGATCTCAGGCGGGTGGCCGGCTTCGTGAAGGGCCGCCGTGTGAACACATCGGTCTATGCGATGATTGTTCCCGGCTCGCAGCATGTGAAGCACCAGGCGGAAGAGGAAGGATTGCATCGGATCTTCACCGAGGCCGGCTTCGACTGGCGCGAATCGGGCTGTTCGATGTGCCTGGGGATGAATCCCGACACGCTCAAACCCGGCGAGCGCTGCGCCTCCACGTCGAACCGGAATTTCGAAGGACGGCAGGGCAAGGGCGGCCGGACCCATCTCGTCAGCCCGCTCATGGCTGCAGCTGCGGCGGTGGAAGGGCATTTTGTGGATGTACGGAAGTACGGGATGAAAAAGGATTGACAATTGTAGGGGCACGGCGCGCCGTGCCCCAATGAAACGGAACGGCGATGGACCCATTTACAAAACACACCGGCCTGGTCACGTTGTTGGACCTCCCCAACGTCGACACCGACCAGATCATTCCCAAACAATTCCTCAAACGGATCGAGCGGACCGGATTCGGTCAGTATCTCTTTTTCGACTGGCGCTTCCTGGACGGCGGCAAGCCGAACCTGGAATTCGAGATGAACCAACCGCGCTACAACGGCGCGTCGATCCTGGTGACACGCGCCAATTTCGGCTGCGGCTCCTCGCGCGAGCACGCCCCGTGGGCGCTCCTGGATTATGGCATCCGTTGCCTGATTGCGCCGTCATTTGCGGACATTTTCTTTAACAATTGCTTTAAGAACGGCATGCTGCCGATTCGGCTGCCGGAATCGCAGGTGGAGGAACTCTTTCAGCGCGTCCGCCGCACGCCCGGCTATCGGTTGACCGTGGATCTGGACCGGAAGAAAATCTCATCGAATGATGGCATCGACTGGCCATTCGAGGTGGACGACTTCCGCCGCCATTGCCTGCTCAATGGACTTGATGACATTGGGTTGACGTTACGGCACGAAGCGAACATCCGTGACTACGAAGCGCGGTGGTCTGATACCTTTTCAGCATAGAGCATAAACTTGTTTTACGAGGATCTTTTCAGGGCTTTCGACGAAGAGCATATCCGGTATGTCGTGGTCGGTGCGCTGGCCATGAATCTGCATGGAGCGCCGAGGATGACGGCCGATCTGGATATTCTTGCCGACTTTGAAACGGGCAATTTATCGAAGTTGTAGGAGGCGGTTGAGCGATTGGGATGCCGGCCCCGGCAGCCGGTTGCAGCAGGAGAGCTGCTCAAGGCGGAGGCGCGATCGGCCTGGATCAAAGAGAAGGGGCTTCTGGCGTTTACGTTTATCCAACCCAAGATGCAGTATCAGGAGGTTGATCCGCTGCTGCAGTCACCGGTCACATTCGACGCCGCCTATGCGGCCAAGACCATCATCAAAGCGGACTCCATTGTGATTCCTGTGGCATCGATTGAACATCTCATTATCATGAAGCGGCAGACAGGTCGGGCGCAAGATCAGTCCGATATTGAGGCGTTGGAGAAAATCCGGCGTTTGCGCGGGGGCAAGTCATGAAGGGCTACCGCCACCACATCACGGAAGAGGCCATTCTCAAGTACATGCAATGGCCGGTTGAAGTGCGTCTGGCATGGCTGGAGGAGGCGAATCGGTTTCTTGATCAGGCGTTGCCTGAAGACTCGAAGAAAATCAGACAGGGATTGCGTCTCGGGTTCTTGTAGACAATGAAAGCCCGGTACCTCGGCCACGTCGTCTTCTATGTGAAAGAGCTCGACCAGTCGCTGAAGTTCTACCGTGACCTGCTCGGTTTTCAGGAGATCGGCAAAGCGTTTGGCGGCGCAGCCGCCGCGCTCACCTCCGGCCGGACGCATCACGAGTTGCTCTTAATCGAGGTTGGTGATGCAATACCCCCACCGCAGGGCCATCGGCTCGGCCTCTATCACATCGGGATCAAGGTAGGCGATTCGCTTGATGAGCTGCGCGCGGCCAAAAGGGAATTGGAGCAGGCGGGCGTGTCGATCACCGGCATGAGCGATCACACCGTGAGTCAGAGCCTCTACCTGGCCGATCCGGATGGAAACGAGGTGGAATTGTACGTCGACGCCGATCCGGCGGTCTGGAAGAACGACCCAAAGGCTGTGCTGGCCCCAATTAAACCGTTACGGTTGTAAGACGTTGCGGCTTGTAGGGGCGGTTCGCGAACCGCCCATACATTTGTTTGCGGGGGTTAATCACCGGCGGTATTATTCCGCTCGTACTGGCGCACTCGCTCATCCGCAGAGGCGGACGTGGGGAGAGTCGGGGCATGGGGGCATCGGAGGACGGTGTAATAATCTCGCACGGGCCCCCATTATGAATGCCTCTCCCCCCGAGCCCCCCAACGCCGTACGAGCAACGCGCAGCGCTCGCATCTCAGACCGATGCTCGGTTCGGTCACTGTTCAATCACTTGGGGGCTCGAAGTTCCCCGGCTGGCGGTTCTCCCAGGGAATCGGGGAGCGCTGGGTCTCCTTCATCAGGCTGCGCAGCGTCATTTCAATTGTTCGAAGTGGCTTCTCATCGCCGTGCTCGATCAGCGCGGCCAGCATCATGAAGAGCTCCCGGTCGCGCGGCGCAGCCCGGCGGAGCTGCTCGGCAATGGGATCGACGGGATCGATCAGATCAGGCATGGCCGCCAGCATATCAGCGCCGCGGGTCGAGATCAAGGGACTGGATCAATTCCGCGTCTGGTGTAGAATGATTACCGATGGACCTGAACGTCCCCTATTTGTTTCTCACGCTGATCTTCAGCTCGATCGGCCTGGGCTATTTTCTCTTCGGGAAGCGGCAGCAGGAGTATCTTTTCCTCTTTACTGGTCTGGCATTGATGGTCTATCCCTATATGGTCTCCGGCACCGCCACGGTCACGGTCGTCGGCCTGGTCCTGTCGGCCGGCCCGTTTGTGGCCCGGTTTCTGGGGTGGTAAGGGGATGATCCCTCCGCACGACAACGTCCCTGTTCACGCGGGCCGCGCGGAAGGCGACGTCGGCCCGGCCTTCTGGGCCGGACGGTATCAGGCAGGCGAAACCGGCTGGGATCACGGCGAGCCATCGCCGGGGCTGATTGATTTTTTGAAAATGCACGTAGGGGCACGGCGCACCGTGCCCGTACAACCGGGTACGATCCTGGTGCCGGGCTGCGGCCGGGGCCATGATACGCGCGTCCTGGCGAAAGCGGGGTTCGATGTCACAGCGATCGATGTTGTACCGCAGGCGATTGACGACGCACGCCGTTTGACCGCATCGGATGCAGGGGCGCAGCATGCTGCGCCCTTACGGTACGAAATCGCCGATTTTTTCAACCTGCCCCCTGCATTGCAAGGGCCCTATGACTGGCTTTTCGAGCACACCTTTTTCTGCGCGATTGATCCGGCGCTTCGTGACCGGTATGTAGAGATTGTGACGAGCCTCATCAAGCCCGGCGGCCGGCTCCTCGGCATTTTCTACAATATCCAGCCCGACACCGGCCCGCCGTTCGGGACGACAAGGGA